>JAGTRH010000059.1:2596-8016 GCA_018396795.1 Candidatus Bathyarchaeota archaeon | reverse complement strand
TGGGGTTGTGGGTTTAAAGGCTTCAGACCGACCGTAGACCGTGAAATTATGGTTTATGGGCCTCCAGTTCTAGATGAGTATGAATTCTTAACTAGGTACAGGGAGACTATAAAAGCCATATCTGAATGCAAATATCTAGCTGGCTTTTGCTATACTCAACTCTATGACATAGAAGGTGAATTAAACGGGTATATGACTTACGAGAGAGAATGGAAAGTAGATCCTGAGAAAGTCGCTAAAATCCACAGGGCTATCGATTTTTGATCCCGCTTTAGGATATTACTAAGAAGTTCAACAAATTAGCGTATACACAAGGTTACCATAGAGCTAATGTTTTGTAGTAAAAGAGAGGAAAATATTTGCTGATACTGTATCTATATGGACTTAAGTTTCCAACCCTCCGCATTTCTTTAGTAACGAACCTCTTTAGTTCGCCAATGAAATGACTCAAGTTAAGACGATTGTGATCTCAAGATATAGCCAAAACCAATTTTATCGAGAGAAACACATTCTAATAGCCGTAGGAAACGTCAGCGACTATTTTTTCCTCGTTAGATATTCGTGTATGGCCATAGCAGCACGTTTTCCAGCACCCATCGCACTTATAACCGTGGCTTCCCCCGTAACCACGTCTCCACCAGCATAAACTCCTTCAAGATTTGTCTTACCATTTTCATCTGTTACGATCGTGCCCCACTGAGCCACTTCTAGACCTTCCGTGGTACGTTGAATTATAGGGTTTGGAGTACGTCCAATAGCTATCACAACCGTGTCAACGTCAATCAGGAATTCTGAGCCTTTGACTGGTATCGGTCTACGTCTACCAGACTCGTCCGGTAGCCCAAGCTCCATTCTTATGCATTCCATCTGTTTAACCCAGCCCTTCTCATCGCCTATAAAACGAACCGGCGTGGCTAAGAATTGAAATAATACACCTTCTTCTTCAGCATTTCTGATCTCTTCCAACCTAGCGGGCATTTCCTCCTTCGAGCGACGGTAGACTATATATACTTCCTCAGCACCAAGCCGTAGTGCGGAGCGTGCAGCATCCATAGCAACGTTACCAGCACCTATGACTGCGACCTTCTTACCCACTTTAATCGGCGTGTCATACTCTGGAAATAGGTATGCCTTCATCAAGTTGATCCTAATTAGGAACTCATTAGCTGAGTATATTCCGCTCAGATTTTCCCCCGGGATATTTAGAAACTGAGGTAAGCCTGCCCCTGTTCCAATGAAGAGTGCGTCGAAGCCACGTTTAAGCAACTCAGGTATCGTATAGGTTCTTCCGATTAATGTATTTAAACGGATATCGACACCAAGCTTCTTAACGTAGTCAACCTCAGCTTGCACGATAAGTTTAGGCAGTCGAAATTCTGGAATGCCATACATAAGCACTCCGCCTGGAAGATGAAGTGCTTCAAAAATTACGACCGCGTGTCCAAGTTTAGCCAGATCAGCAGCTACCGTCAATCCAGCAGGTCCCGACCCTATGACCGCGATCCTTTTACCTGTCGATGGACAAATTTCAGGAATAGCAAATCCCCTCTCTCTTTCCCAGTCTGCAACAAACCTTTCCAGATACCCTATGCCAACTGGATCACCTATCCTACCTAAAGTGCAGTATTTCTGGCACTGGTTCTCCTGAGGACAGACACGTCCACAAATCGCTGGAAGACTGTTCTTCTCTTTGATCTTTTTTATCGCTGCCTCAAAATTTCCCTCCCTTGTGAATTTGATAAAAGCCGGGATGTCGACACCTACAGGACATCCACTTACGCATGGTGCGTTCTTACACTGTAAGCATCTACTGGCTTCGGCTAGAGCTTGTTCCTCAGTATATCCTAATGCAACTTCGCTGAAATTTCTTATCCGCACTTTGGGGTCCTGCTTGGCCATAGGAATGGATCTGTCCCGAACTTTAGGCTCAGATGCGCTACTCATTTACAACACCCCTTGGACTCCCAGTTTTCTAGAGCCGTTTTCTCCTCGGAGAGGAAGAAAGTCTGCCGTTTAATTAACTCTCCAAAGTCAACTTGATGGGCGTCGAATTCGGGACCATCTATGCACGCAAATCTTGTTTTACCACCGACTGACACTCTGCACGCTCCACACATTCCCATGCCATCAACCATTATTGGATTCAAATTTACAATTGTCTTTATTTTATATGGTCTAGTTGTTTCAGCAACTGCTCTCATCATCAACGATGGGCCAACAGCGTAAACAAGAGTAAAGTTATATCCTTTCTCCATGAGAACCTTTAATAAGTCGCTTACAAAGCCCTTATAACCTCTTGACCCATCGTCTGTAGATATGTGAAGCTCATCGGAGACTTTTACCATTTCTTTCTCGAGGATCAGAAGACCGGATGTTTTGGCACCTATTATGGATACGACTTCATTGCCAAGTTCTTTAAGAGCTCGAGCTATAGGATAGGCAGCAGCTATCCCAACCCCCCCTCCCACGACGCATACTTTACCATATTTTTTAATCTCACTAGGGCAGCCTAATGGCCCGGCGATATCTGATATTGCATCACCTTCATTAAGTTTACCTAGCTTCCTAGTCGAAACGCCAACTTCAAGAAAGATCAAAGTTATCGTTCCCTCTTTTCTGCTCCAATCCACGAGAGTTAGAGGAATCCTTTCGCCCTTCTCATCGACACGGACTATTACGAATTGTCCAGCTTGTGCTTTTTCAGCTATCGTAGGGGCCGACACCTTAAGCAGCTTGGTGTTCGTAGCAAGTTCTCTCTTCTCAAGAATACGATACATTTGAAGCCTCCCTCGATAGAGGGAAAATAAACTAAAAATGCTATAAAAGTTTATCCATATCTCACCTGTGCAAATCTTCGTTTAGATGTAGCGACTTGCCTTATGACGACCTATCCAAGGCCCAGAGAAGAACTAAATGTTCTACAAAAATGATTGCTTCTTCCGTAGATGTATTGGGAAGATGACTACTCGATGATATCTGTAAACAATACCATAGCATATGGTGTTTAACAATTATACTTAAGAGGTTTGTCGGTTTATTTTCTTCCTCATAAATAGGAAGAACACCGTACTCAATTCAAATTAGTTATGTTTAGGAATTCTTCCAAAATGGCTTTAAACAGCTTTTCATTGAGCTTTCAGTTTTTCATACATTTTTTCAAGCGTCCATCGAATAGATGTCCTAAGCTCTCTGAGTCTACGTTTATCCCCATAATTTCTTATCCTAATTTCCTTAATGGCATCCCCCTCTACCTTCAACTCATAGTCGAAAACCCTGTCTGGGTTTAACTTTCCCTCCCTAACAAGCTCCAAGTCCTTACTTTTCATAGACTCGAGTACTCTACTTACAAGGAAAGATTGGAATGGTGGTGTTGACACGTATAGATTCAAACCGGGTTCAATAACAACTTGAGCGCCTCCATCCGTTACGTACATCTTCGCTAGAAGGGCTCCATCCGACGCCTCCAGGAGAACTGTTTCTTGAGCTGATACTTCAGATACACGCGGAGCTGGTCCTACTTCAATTTGAGCGGGTTGAGCTTGAGGTGATTGAGGCACTTCAATTCTTCTAAAACTTTTAGATACAAGAAGCGAATCTATAACCGATATGAGAAACTCTAAAGTTTTAGCCTCTTCTCTGAGGGATTCAAGCTTTTCCTGCAGTTTGACTTTAAGTTCAGCTAGCCGCTTGACTTCTTCAGATTCATCAAAACTCATCCAGATCTAATGTAATATTCTTAGAATTCACAGTTAAACTTAACTGATGAATCTTCATAGTCTTTGCTTTATGGTTTAACCCCTATTTTTAGTTATTACATGAAGGATTTTCGAATAAAAATTCACAGGTTAAAGACGAAGATCAGACTTCTACTACATTTAAAAACTTGATTAAACCATAACATATACTTTTTTTAACATTTATACCTACTTCCGCTTCTTGAAAAGGATCGCAAGGAGCCCAATTTCGATTTAATCCTAAGATTTTCACTTATCGTTGAACGGCTTGAGTTTCCATTTCCAATAGAACAGGTCAAAAGACTGAACAGATATTTAGAGTGGGCAGAAAATAAGAGAAGCTGTGAGAAGCGTGTTCTTTAAAACCTTGAAATAACCGAAGAATTAGAGGCGGAATATCAAGAGGAAGAAATGATTAAGCTCTTGTGGAGAGAGAGGGTGGAAGTACTGATAGAATGGAGAACTTAAGCCTAAAGTATTCACCGATTTAGTTTAATTTATCTGAACTTCTTTTATTGGAAAATTCTATGGAGATTTTATAAGAGTATCCTCTTCAGGGGTTGAAAAGAAAATGAATCTTTAAAAACTGCAGGGTACTTAACGAGTGTATGAAAAACTGTTTGGATTATTTGAAGTTTTATAATTGAGGCTCTTAAACTTAGAGGGGTTTCATGTCTCGTATTAGTTGTACTAACTGTTCTGCTGTTAGTATTGGTGAACGTATTGAATAGTTGAAGCCTTCAATCCAGGCTTCCGCTAGGGGTACGCGGTTCTTCCCATACTTTTTGATGAATTCTCTCTCGAAGACGTAGGCGTCTTTTTTAACTCTTACAAGCCATTTGTTTATCTCTAGAACGTAGTCATAACCGTCACTCATAGATTTAAGCGCTTCCAATGAGGATGGTGGAAGACCCGATGGAGATACTTCGATTGTTAACTCAGCCGTCTTGTAATCTTTATTGCCTTCAGCACTGTAGACGAGGATCGCTATGAATGGGCCGTCCTTAAAGTATATAGTGGTCAGCTTTAGCCCACGGGGTAGCTTAGACGGCAGGTAAATAGTCCTACCAGCTTCACTAACGACTTTGACGAGTTCATCGAGCGTAATTTCCCTACAGCCGGCATCATAGAAGTCCACGGGCTCGGTGCGAAACGGCGCTACGTAATACTCTAACCCACAGGGCCAAAAAACCAGCATAGCAAAAATTGCTATAGCCGAAAAAGCCGACGCAAAAACGAGGATTCTCACGGTTAAAGGCAAGACATCTACCATAGTTTAACCACCCCCGTAGGCGTAGAACTCATGGTGAGAGATTTCAACTACGTAGTATGGTGAGGTCTGCTTCTTCACGTGCATATACCAGTAAGGCCAGCTACTGCCGTCGAAGTAGCGTAGTTCGCTGAAGTGGCTTCCACTTATGCAGATAGTGTTTGTCGAAGTTTCTACGAAGGCTTGATGATCCTTAGGCTCATATGGGTTTACGCTTACTTCCCCCGACCATATTGTATTAGCTCCTTCTCGTATTGTTAAACTCCATAATCTCATGTCCGTCTTCATAGCATGAACTATAATGAACGTATACGTATGCCCTGGTGCTGTTGAACCTATGACATAGGTTCGATGCTGGCCACTACTGTCATACGTCTCCCAGTAAAACATAGGCACAGTGTAAGTGTATGTTTTAA
>JAGTRH010000059.1:0-2586 GCA_018396795.1 Candidatus Bathyarchaeota archaeon | reverse complement strand
CTGTATTCAATATTTTGGTGAGTAACGTAGTATTATGCAGGTCCATTCAACATAATGATGCCCAGTCGGAACATTAGTATTTATAGTGTAAATATTGGCACCTGTACCCCACGGAGCGAGCCATTCTGTATATTTGAAGGCATAGCCATCATAATAATATGCAGGATTAGCCGCTACTGGCGATATTATTGAAGGAAGAACGGATAGTATTGCAAGCCATAGAAAATATCCCCTTATAATTAATATAATCTCTCTTTCTAATTTCATAAATAACTTTTCAATAATAAACTATTGGAAAGTTATTTATAAACTTTTAACTCCAATGAACCTTTTCATTCTCATCTTTAATCATTTAGCTCTCCTTACGTCTACTTAACGAGGATGTGTCGATGCCGTTAGAAAGCCTATGGGCAATTCACGTAGCTTTCAATTTTCTTTAACACGTTGGATTTCCTCTCGACTTTACATTTTAATGATCATCTATCGAGTTTAAGTGCATCAAGGCTTTTTAATCCTCCTAGCCATTTAGTTGAGAAATGGAGGAATATGGTGCATAAGCCCAGAAGATGCCATTCACAATTAAATTTAGCTTTCAAATGCTAATCTGTTGAGAAAGATATGATTTAGAGAGTATCCATAGCCACATAAAATCTTAGGGTAAGTATCAATTTCGCCGTTTGAAAGAATCTGTTTCAAGGTCTATTAGTTGATACATTTATTTTAAACTAGTAAGGTAGAGGGGCAACGTCTATGTAAATTAACTGGAAAATCTATGTTTAATCTTTCCAAAATGAGAAAGATTTTAGAGGTTATAAATGAAATATCAATCAGGTGTTTAATTGAGCCTATTAATAGGTTCAGATATAGGGACTTTAGGTACGAAAACGATTCTAACAGATTGCGAGGGGAGAATACTTGCATCCTCCTTCAGAGAATACGGGGTTTTAACTCCTAAACCTGGATGGGCAGAGCAGTGGCCTGACGTATGGTTTAACGCCTTATGCGAAACCATAAGAGAGGTTTTAGACGTTTCCAAAGTAGATCCAAAGGATGTTGCAGCTGCAAGCATAAGCGGCCTATATGGCGGTAGCGGCATTCCATGCGATAGGGAGATGAAGCCTCTCAGACCCTGTATAATATGGGCTGATAGAAGAGCTACCGAGGAGTGCAAATGGATTAGGACGAATGTAGGGGAAGATAAGATATTTAGAGCCACCGGCAATACTATAGACCCATACTATGGGTATACTAAAATGCTTTGGATAAAGTTTAATGAGCCAAATATCTGGTCAAAAATACATCAGATAGTCACCCCAAATGGATACTGTATATATAAGTTGACTGGTTCAATAGCTTTGGACCTTTCAAGTGCTGGAAACTACGGTGGAATACTGGATATAAACAAGAGGGATTATGCCGAACAACTTATGGAGGAGCTTGGAATAGAGAGAGCATTCTTCCCGGAGAAACTCGTAGAATCTAAGCAGGTGGTGGGTGAAATTCATAAAGAGGCTTCAGAATACACAGGTCTGAAACCGGGAACCCCCATATGCGCGGGGGGGATAGATGCACCAGTCAGCGCATTGGCTGTAGGGGCTTTAGATGATGGAGACCTCGCCCTTATGTTGGGCACCAGTATGTGCTGCGGCTTTATAAGTCATAAACCGAGAATTTCGATAAAACTCATAAATTATCCTTATGTTGCAAGGGATAGAGAGTATTTGTACAGTTTCGCTGGCGTATCTACGGCCGGCTACTGTATAAGGTGGTTTAGAGACCAGCTTGGACAGGTTGAAGTCGAAGCGGCTTCCAAGCTTAAACTCTCAGCTTATGCTCTTCTAGACATGGAGGCGGAGAAGATCCCGCCGGGATCTGATGGATTAATATTTATGCCGCATATGATGATTGGTGATCGAGCTCCATACTGGGATGAGTACATCAGGGGAGGTTTACTCGGTTTAACGCTCTACCATACTAAAGCCCACATATTCCGAGCTTTTCTGGAGGGTATCGCCTACGGCCTCAAATACAGCGTTGATGCAGCCGTAGAAGCAGGTATGCCCATTAAGAGAGCCATATTGGTTGATGGGGGGGCTAAGTCAGAGCTTTGGAGGACTATTTTAGCCGATGTATCCGGATTATCTATGGACTATATCGCTGAAAATCCTGGGGCACCTCTAGGCGACATCGTTTTAGCTGGCGTAGGGGTAAACTTATTTAGAGATTACGATGCAGTTCGTGAGTGGGTTAAATCATCGGAAGTTGTTAAACCAAACCCGAAGAATAGAGAGGTTTATGATAGACTTTACAAGGCTTATCTTCAGGCTTTTACCAGATTGAGAGATGTTTTTAAAGATTTAACATCCCAGTAAATGTTTAGATTGTGGTGAAAAACCACGCAAAATCCCCCGTTTTCTATTTTAGGCTTTTTACAGTTGTTTTAAGATTTTACCTCCAAACCCCTTTGTCTAGTGAAAAACGGTGTTATAATGGACATTTTCTCCACATCAGAAAAGAAAAACATGGAGAAAAACCATAGAAAAAACCATGGAAAAACCTAGGGGGGAGGGCGAAAATTCTGTAGCA
>JAGTRH010000058.1:5908-8106 GCA_018396795.1 Candidatus Bathyarchaeota archaeon | reverse complement strand
TCCTTCGCATTTAAATCCTTTCTGTTTTTCTAGTATGGATTTATGAGGGTACGTATATAAAAGTTCGCTTTCATCTGTTGTGTTGCACGACTAGACATTTTTGCGTTTAGACTTGGGTTTGAAGGATTGGCTTATCGGCATCCATAAGGCTTGATTGCTGATATATGCCTTAAAAGGAATATTCCATGATTACGATTGGCTAAAAGAGATTGGAAGCTTATCAACGAATCGCTTGTGAAACGGGGCGAAATCTTACTAGATATGCGAATCCTTGATAAATGGGAATCTGAGCTAGCAAAGCTGAACGAGGGCAAGGAGGGTGGACAATACGTCTACCCGGAAACCTTCATAAGGCTTTTAGGCTATATGCATCTGCTTTTCCATTTGCCCTACAGGCAGACAGAAGGCTTTCTTAAGGCTTTAAGAAAGTTTGAATCAAGGATCCGTGTGCCTGACTATTCAACGATAGATAGGAGCGCTATGGCGATATGGCGATGATGTAGTCATAGCGATAGATGCTTCAGGCATAAAGGTAGCCAATAGAGGCGATTGGATTAGGCATAAATGGAAAGTTAGGCGTGGTTATCTTAAGATACATATAGCGGTCGATATAAAGAGCAAGCGGATCGTCTCTATGGATGTGACTAACGAAAAGATTAGCGATGGAAATCGCCTAAAAAAGCTTGTAAGCGAAGCATCCAGAAAGGTCAAGGTAAGCAAAGTATTGGCTGATGGAGCATACGATTCTAAGCGTAACTTTAGCTATCTAGCCAATAAGCGTATAGAGCCAGTAATCAAAGTAAGAAAGAACGCATCGAGCAAGGCTAGAGGCTGTATGGCTAGAAAGCTTGCTGCGCTTGAATACCTAAAAGATTCTGATTGTTGGAAGTTGAATCTGTATTCAGCTCACTAAAGCGAACTTTTGGCGAGTACGTCTCAGCAAAAAGCATGAGGAATATGGTCGTTGAGATGATGCTCAAAGCCTCGCTATACAACATGTTGATAGGAATAAACGCAACAACACAAGGCTAGAGAAAACCTAAGATGAATAACCCAAGCGAAAAGTCTCGCCCAACCTCAGTCATGCAACACAGCAATCCAATACACAGTTTTATAAGTGCGTCTGGATTTGGTTCGTGTCTATTTGAAAATTTAAATCTTTTAGTGCTTATTATTGTATTGCCGCCTAGTAATTTCTTAGTCTTTTCCATCTTCCATTCGCAATCTAAAATACCTTTTCTATAAAACAAAGATAATGCCTCATCAACATCTTTATAGGAAAGTCCTGTTCCTTTGCATACATCCATGACAGTAGAATCTGGATTTCGAATTACATACCTTAATACCATCTTTAAACCTAATCGGCTGATTCTACGCATTGCCTCACCAATAAAAAACAGGTAATAAAAAATTTATGCTTTTTGGCTTAAAGTCCCCCTTCTTTTTCCTTACTTATGGATTGGAGAGCTGTTGATGAGAGGTTTATCAGGTTTTAATGTTGTCTAATTTAGTGGCGGGCCCGCCGGGAATTGAACCCGGGACCCCCGGGTTTCTCTCACTTAGGATAAAAGCCTCACCAAAGGGTTGATTAGGAATTTGAAGTCGCCAATCAACCCTTAACCGGTGCTCTACCTAACTGAGCCTCCCGAACGAAAGATTAAATCGTTTTACGGGCCCTACGGACCCGCCTACATTCATAAAAGTTTTCAATGATATTTTAATTTATTGTTTTTTAATCGAATAAAAGCGTTATGCTTAAAAAGTCTTTTTTAATTATTTTTATTGCCCTGCTAGAGCGGAGGCCGGAGACCAAGCGCCCAATCCTTGAACAGAGGATGCGAAGTGGTAGTATAGAGCTGATAAAACGGCGTAAAACCCGGCCTAGTATGTGCGGCTGTCACCCGCACGACGCGGGTTCAAATCCCGCCCAGGGCGCCACTTATACTTCTCTCTATATCTTATCCCATCTTTATTCTGGAAGCTTTCCATACTTCTCTAACTCTTCGGCCACATCTTTAAGCCCTAACTCTTCAAGCTTTTTCCTAGTCGGAATTCCAGTTTTAATATCCCAGCCTCTAATCCCATAGTATTCATCGAGCATTGGCTTGAGCTTCACTACATACCCTTTAGCGGGTCCTTTTTTCAAGGGCTCTTTCAAAACTCTTTCAGGTAGAGTATCATCCTTTCTAGAAAAGCCT
>JAGTRH010000058.1:1934-5898 GCA_018396795.1 Candidatus Bathyarchaeota archaeon | reverse complement strand
TCTCTCACATTGAATGCTCTCTCAAGATTAAAAACTCTCTCCCCTATTCTATCGAGCTTTTCTTTGTTAAAGCTTATTCCCGTAGCCGCTGTGAGTAAATCATTAATAAAATCCTCTAAACCCCAATCTCCAAAAGTGCAGTAAATCATCGAATTTCTGGCGCATGTCTCATTTTGCCTTTTCACTACGAGCTCGCCCTTGCCTTTTGTTTCAAACCTTTTTTGATCGAATATCTCATCAAAGGTTGTATAGCCAGAACAATGGTCGCCTCCACGGTTTGCAGTAGCGTAATTAAGCCCCATCCCAAACTGCCCTCTAGGATCGTAAGCCGGTAGTTCTAGTCCTTTAACATGCATCGCATAACTTTCTGATCCTTTCCCAAAGACCTTAGAGGCTCTTTTCACTCCTTCAGCCAGAACGTTGCCTATTCCTTCTCGCTCAGCTATTTTGCGAATAGTCTCTACTATGGCTTTTGGATTTCCCCACTTTAGCTTTAAGCCATCAGTATCCTCTTCCTTTATTATTCCCCTTTGGTACAATTCCATAGCAAACCCGATAACGCTGCCGCAGGAGATTGTATCCAAACCGAATTCATCGCAATTCCTATCGGCTACTGTAATTAATCTTGCGTCCGAATTTCCGCATTGCGCTCCAAAAGCCCATATGGTTTCATACTCAGGTCCCTCTGAGACTATGCTAGAAAAAGGTCCATAATCTCCAGCTGAGGTTATCTTTCGGCAATAGATTGGACAAATGGTACAGGCTATATCTTTTTTGACAACTTGTTTTCTCCAAGGAACCGAGTATAGCGAATCTGAGGCTGGTGGAAATATTCCTTCTTGCCAGTTACGAGTTGGCCAATTGCCATGAGACTCTATTGTATCCGTCATATCAGTGGTGCCATAACGCCTCCAGTTTTCGGCTTTTTCTTTTTTAGAAGAAAAACTCGAGTACACTTTCCTTATGGTTTCTTCAAAAGTCTTCGGATCGGCAACTTTAACCTCGGCCCTCCCTTTGATGGCTATTGCTTTAAGCCTTTTAGAGCCCATTATGGCGCCGGAACCCCCTCTTCCAAAAGCTCCTATGTTAGAAATTATGCAGGCAAACCTTACCAGCCTTTCACCAGCTGGACCTATGCACATGACCTGCGCTCCTGGATCCGTATAATGCTTAACGTATTTTTGAGTGTCATTCGTTTGCATTCCCCAAAGGAATCCAGCATCCCTAAACTCTACACTTCCGTCTTTGATCCATAGATAGACAGGACTACTCGATTTGCCCCTAATCACTATGGCGTCGAATCCCGCTCTCTTGAACTCATAACCCGTATAGCCTCCTGAAAGGGTTCTTGTGAAACCTCCAGTTAAAGGTGATTTAGTAACTATGCAAAGCCTACTGACGCTTGGGCACTTGGTTCCTTGTAGTGGTCCTGATGCGATTATCAACTCGTTAGACGGGTCGAATGGATCTATTCCTGGCTTAAGATCCTCCCACAAAATCCTTGCCCCTAATCCTTCCCCTCCAAGATATTTTAGAGCTAAATCTTCTTCAAGGTTTTGAGTTTCAAATGATCTGGAACTCAAGTCTATTCTTAAAATCTTTCCAATATAACCTCCTGAAAAACTCATAGGGATCCCCAAACCTAATCTATGAGCTAATCTAATTTAAAAATTTAATCCATGGAAACTTTGGAAGACAAAAGCTTCTCTCTTCAGGATGTAGGACAGCATCGATTACGCGTATAGGAACAAGTTTTAATAATATTAAGCGTAAAATTAATCTATGACTTGATACTCTATCATTCTTAATCCCGCGGTAGCTCAGCCTGGTAGAGCTTCCGGCTGTAGATGCGTGCGAACTCAATCCGTATGCGTCGTTCAGCCTACCAGGCGTACACAGAAACCGGAGTGTCGGGTGTTCAAATCACCCCCGCGGGACCACTATTTTTTTATCTATTATTGTGAGTAGGTTCGAAAAGCCATTTTAGATTTATTGAGGATTAGGGATAATGTTTAATAGTTATATGGTCGTATTAGAATTGTTTGAGGGGATTTTGAATGGGGAAGCCCAGAATGGTTCGAAAGCCTAAGAAGAAAAAGGAGAAGGTTTAGCACAATCACGAAATCGGTGGCATAAGGATGGATCTCGAGAAGACATGTAAAAACTGCGCATATTTCAGAGTTCGCAAAGGTACTCCATACTGCTCTTTGATTAAGTAAAGAGTTTCAGAAAATTATCATTGCGGAAGTTTAAGCCCAAATAGCTATCGAAGATTTATTCTCACAACGCAACTATATGGAGTTCAATTCCATGACCGGTTAGTCTGAAAACTAAATTCGTACAGAATTCAGCTTGAGGCTATTGAGTATACGAGTACTAGTGCAAGTTGATGAAAGTGAAGGGGCTAACCTCTCAAAGCTCTCGAGCTACAAAAGAGGTACCGTACGCAATTTGACTGGAAACATACGAATTTTTTGAAAAAATCTTTATTTCGTATCTTTTTTCTAGCGAACACTTTCCTTGCTATAAAGCAAGAAAAGGAAGCATAGATTTTGTGAGACTGTTTAAAATAATGAAAGACTAGGTAAAAAAGAAACCGTTGGTCATCGAATGTCATAATTATGAAGGAATAAAGGAAAGCATAGACTTTATGAGACAAAAATTTTCTAAGCCAAGCAAAACAACAGAAACAGAGCATAAGTGATTTACTTTTCTCCCAGTTTATGCCTTCTCCCTTTTCTGACTAAAAACTTATAACTCACAAAAATTTGATATACATGTTAGTTGTCCATGCTTCCAATTGTTATTATCGCTGCAGGAATTGCTTCACGACTTAAGCCTTACTCTAGAGAGATGCATAAATGCTTCATGGAACTGGAGCCTAACGTAACAATACTTGACTTTGTTGTGAATAAAATCGAGAAAATCAATCCACCTCGCATACTTATTGTGGTAAGACCTCAATTCAAAAAAGTATTCGAGGAAAAGCTGAAGGGAAAGGTAGAACTAATGGAAACCAACATTGAAGAATTCGGAAACCTGTATAGCGTTAGCTTAGCAATGAAGCACCTGAATGCAGGTTCCTTTCTCCTCTTAATGTCTGATCATATATTTGAACAATCAATACTCGATAGAGTATTATCGCTTAAGAGCCAAGCAGCCTTCACTGTTTGCCTCGATAAGAAACCTTCACGAGCCGAAGCAAAAGAAGGGCTTAAACTCACATTAAGCGGAGAAGCAGTAGTGGGCGCTGATAAGACCGCCCTACCACAGCACGGGATAGACATAGGCGTAATATTGTGTCGTGAGGGCTCTAAGGCATACGTAGAAAGAGCAATAGAAAATTTTGGCTTTAAGGCTACCATAGCTGATGCACTTAACTTGGCTGCAGCTGATGGTAAAGTAGATTATGTGGATGTTACCGGGAAGTTATGGAAAGACGTGGATACGCCTGAGGATCTGGTTAAAGCAAGGAAGGTTTATTGGCAGATACTAAGAAAAGAACTCACTAAACCTGAAGATGGACTGGTATCCAGATACCTTAACAGGCCGATATCTACACGCATCTCGATCATGATGTATCAAAGGGGCTTCAAGATTAGCCCATTTACAGTAACATTAATATCGTTCATCCTTGCCTTATCGGCGAGTCTTCTGCTGGCAGTGAGGGCACTCATTTTGGGGGGTTTACTTGTGCAAGCCGCATCCATAATCGATGGAGTGGATGGTGAACTTGCAAGACTCTATCGTAAAGCCACACATTGGGGCGGCTATTTGGACTCGATACTGGATCGCATCTCAGACATCGCCATAATAGCTGGGTTAACCTTATCCTTGCCCATTATAAATGGCTTTACCCTTTTGTTTGTCATACTTGCAGCAGCCAATGTGATACTCGTAAGCTATGTGACCCACAATTTGAGTCACCTTGGCATAAGCACGGAGAAGCTGAGAAATGTGCCTG
>JAGTRH010000058.1:0-1924 GCA_018396795.1 Candidatus Bathyarchaeota archaeon | reverse complement strand
GATGTAAGACTATTTGTAGTTTTCATAACATCACTTCTTTCATTGCCAATCCTTGGAATATGCTATTTGGCTTTAGCTCCCATATTCTACTTGAGTTACTCGCTGGTGCTTGCTTACAGAATGAGTGGGGAGATTGAAGTTAAAATGGTTAGAAGAGAGCCCAAACCAGAGATTCTAATCGAGAGAAGAGAGCTAAGTAACAAACTCAAAAGCCTAATTTCTAATTCCATTAAACTAACCATAACACTCCTCGTTATCAACATGATTAGTCCAGTTGTATCAGGCATTACATTGATTGCATTTGAAAGTTCAGCTTTATCCTCGGACTATATGTTAACGGCTCTAAACTTGATTGTGATCATATATTTTGGACATCGCATAATGCTATCTTTGAAAACCATAATTGACGCCATCACTAAACGGTTAGTGGGCATAGTCGGAGTTACAGAAACCATACTTAAGCATCTGCTGGTCGACTGTTTCTACATTGTTTTGGCCGTGCTACTTTGGATATACTTGCCTCCTCAGTTCAATGCCTACGTAGGCGAGTGGGCTTCCAGGTTAGCTGCATTGATAATCATTGCGTTCTTCTTATTGGTTCTTTACGACCTTGCCAAGCTTATTTACAGGATCTTCGGAGACTTCTATGAAGAAATGATAGAGAAAATAACCGAAAAACTTCAATCCTAATTAAATCCTTTTGACTCTTTGGTAGGCTCATGCTTTCTGTTTAGAACTTCTATGCATACCAGACGATCAGTACAAGAGTCACACTTGCAAGCTCACATGGGTATCAAATCACAATAGTAGAAGCGGTTGTCTCTCAAAACAACTTCCCCAATTTTGAATGGTACCTTCTCCCGGAATATAGGTCCATTGTATACAAAAGAGTGATATTCTCCATTCTCACCAGAAGGATCAATAGTATGAGGAAGTTCGGATAAAAATCGCTTATTAAGGTTCCTACCAACAAACCTTTTGTCGAGAACACTTGAGTCAACACAGGTGATAATCGCCTCGAAGCCCAAATCTATGAACGTATTAACAAGTTCGGTTGTATCCCTTTTCCAAAGAGGAAAGATTCCCTTCATTCCTATCTTCAATAGATTTTCTTCTCTATATTTTCTTACATTTTCCAAAAAGATATCCCCGAAAACTACGGATGATACGCCAGTAAATAGGTTCTTTTGGAGGACCTCTCGCATTTTAGCTTCATATTCTTCATTGGAGGAATTCTTCGAAATGAAAATCTTCTCAAGAGACAAACCTATCGAGTTTGCTTGTCGCTCTACCAAAATTCGCGGCACACCGTGCATGCTAACTCGATCGTAGTCTTTTGTGACTACCGTGAGCAACGCTGATATCTCGTAATTTCCAATTTTCTGAATTTCGTAAAGAGCTAATGCGCTATCTTTACCACCACTCCAAGCGAGCAACACCTCTTCTTTCATAACCAATCCCACAGATTCTATAGAATTGTCTGAGACCAGAGTTTATCCTAAAAAATGGCGGGCCCGCGGGGATTCGAACCCCGGATCTCCGGCTCTCTTCTTTTCGTCCGAAGGCCAGCGTCCTAGTCCAGACTAGACTACGGGCCCATTTTAAATATCCAAATTGTCTATAACTTCTGAACCATTCTTCTTGATTTAAAATGGATAAATTCAGTTATAAAGTTTCCCTACTCAAAAGAGTTTTTGAGTTTTATTAGAGTTTAGTACGAAGAAATCTCTGTCTAAACTCATTTTGATAGAAGGGCGCGAAAGAGCTTCTACTCCCTTTACGAGGTCACTAGGGATTACGATTTCGTATTAAGAAAAGAGAATGATTAGTACTTAGATGGAATAAAAATTCTCGCCAGGAGATTTCGACCGAAACTCTTGAAAAGAAAGATAATTCTGGGTGCATGAGGTGCATCGAGCTCGCA
>JAGTRH010000057.1 GCA_018396795.1 Candidatus Bathyarchaeota archaeon | reverse complement strand
TAACTTTCTTTTTCTCTGCATCGAATTTAATGTCATCTTCGTCGCCATTATAAGTCATGTAGAGGTAGTTTGTTTTAGCAGGCCATTCAGCAGCTAACGTATCAATCTGCTTAACAACAGGTATTACTCCATGAACCTTACGGAATTGCCTAACTTCACTTTCGCTTATTTTCATGCATTTAGCGATTTGAGCGTCTGAGAACCCTAGGCGCTTGGCCTCCTTAATAACACTGAGTGCCTCCTTATCATTTATTTTAAGTTTTTTAAGCCTCTTCTCCATTTCGATAATATTTTGAATTTTATAAAGGAACCAGGGGTCTATTCCGCTTAAGCGGTAAATCTCTTTAATCGTTATTCCTTTTTTTATTGCTTTAACAATTTTGAATAGGCGTTCATCTGTTGGGTTCTTTAGGCAATCTCTTATGGCATCTATCGATTCTGGTTCATCTTCGTCGCCATTTGTGACAAGCCCCATCTTGCCTATGTCAAGCATTCTAACAGCCTTCTGGAGGGCTTCTTCAAATGTTCTGCCAATAGCCATAACCTCGCCAACAGACTTCATCTGCGTACCTATATGCCGGTCAGCGTTCCTAAATTTCTTCAGATCCCACCTTGGAATTTTCACGACAACGTAATCTAAAGCTGGTTCAAAACAAGCTGTCGTTATGCCTGTAACCTTGTTGATTAATTCCGGAAGGGTATAGCCTATTGCCAATTTTGCGGCTATATAGGCGAGTGGATAACCAGTGGCTTTACTGGCTAAAGCGGAGCTTCTGGACATTCTAGGATTAACCTCTATAGCCCTTATTTCCTCCGATCTCGGATGTAGAGCCCACTGAATGTTACATTCTCCAACGACACCTAAAGCTTGTATAGCCCTAATCGAGGCTGAGCGCAGGATATGGTATTCTCGGTTCGTTAATGTCTGTGAGGGGGCGACAACAATCGAGTCTCCTGTATGGACGCCCATTGGATCAAAATTCTCCATGTTACAAACAGTTATGCAGTTGTCCTCATAATCTCTCATAACTTCGTATTCGACTTCCTTCCAGTGTCCAATATACTCCTCTACAAGAACTTGCCTAATCATGCTGTGAGTCAAACCTCTACTAACAATTTCGAGCAGCTCACGTTTACTATAAGCGACACCAGTGCCCTTACCACCCAGCGTATACGCGACTCTGACCATGACTGGATATCCGATCTCTTCAGCGGATTTAATGGCTTCTTCAATTGATGTAGCGGATGCACTTTTTGGAACAGGTATATCGGCATTGAGCATGGTTTGCTTAAACATTTCCCTATTTGACGCCTTCTCAATAGCCTCTATTGATGTACCCAAAACCTTAACATCATATTTTTCGAGGATGCCCATCTTCGCTAGGCTTACACCACAGTTTAGGGCTGTCTGGCCACCAAAACCTAACATTATACCATCAGGTCTTTCCCTCTCAATAACTTTCTCTACATATTCCGGCGTAACTGGCAGAAGATAAACTTTACCGGCAAGCCTTGGGTCAGTTTGAATAGTTGCGATATTTGGATTAACTAGGATTGTCTCTATCCCTTCTTCCTTCAATGCTTTTAAACATTGGCTTCCAGAATAGTCGAACTCAGCTGCTTCACCGATTTTTATCGCACCACTACCTAGAATTAAGACCTTACGAATCCATTCAAACTTAGGCATACTTTTCAACCCTCTTTAGGAATTCATCAAAAAGGAATTCCGTATCAAAAGGTCCTGGCGAAGCTTCAGGATGCCATTGAACGGCGAATGATGAGTTGTCTTTAAACTTTACACCTTCAACGGTCTTGTCATTCGCATTTATAAACCAGCATCTTAGATTTGTTTTTTCTAGGGATTCTGCACTAACGGCATATCCATGATTCTGTATTGTTATATAGCAGCGTCCGGTTTCAAGGTCGTAGGCTGGCTGATTCTGTGACCTATGCCCGTACTTCAGTTTATAAGTGTCTCCTCCCATAGCCAAAGATAGTATCTGATTTCCAAGGCATATGCCCATCATCAAAATTTTCTCTTCTGCTAGAATCCTTACGTTTTCTATTGTTTCTGTGCATTTCTTTGGGTCGCCCGGTCCATTACTTATTAGAACACCATCTGGTTTATACTCGAGAATCTCTTCAGCCGAGAAGTCATATGGGACTCTAATGATATTAACACGGCGCATAAGTAAAGATCTTATTATGCCAGCTTTAGCGCCGCAATCTACTAAAACAATCTTAATTCTTCCACCACTATCATAGTAAATAGGCTCTTTGATGGTAACCTCGCTAACCAAGTCTCGTTTATTAGGATCTTGAACATTCTTTACTTCCTTGCGCAACCTATCTATGTTTGGCTCCTCGCCCTCCTTACATACCTTTAATATGCCCAGCATAACACCCTTTTCACGGAGTTTCTTAGTTAAACATCTAGTGTCTATCCCATATATCCCCGGAACACCCTCGCTTTTAAGCCATTCATCAAGAGTTCTCTTAGAAGCCCAGTGATGTGGTTTAGAGCATAGTTCTTGAATAACGAGTCCTGTGACCTTAATGCCAATAGATTCGAAGTTTACTGGAATCCCGAAGCTATTGCTATCGTACTCTGGGACTCCGTAATTTCCAATTAACGGATATGTTAGAGTCAGTATCTGCCCATAATATGATGGATCAGTTAATGACTCGGGATAACCAACCATGCCAGTTGAAAAAACAACTTCACCAGAGACTTTTTTTACGGCTCCAAAGCCCCTGCCAACGAAGAATGATCCATCCTCAAGAACTAGAACGGCCTTTCCGGCCTTGTTTTTCTCAGGGCTTCTCTTACTTCTCAACGAACCCTTCCTCAAGCACTAGTCAATCGAAAATTTAAACTTTATGGTTGTCTCATCATGCTCGATAAGGACCTTTGAATTACGTAGGATTCAGTAATGGAGTTAAGAGTGACCATCGCACTTTCGATCTGTCGTCTCATTGAGAGCACTTCACCTCTATAATCGCTGAGTAGTTTCTTTCTCGTTAAAATCATTCGTTCAACCTCCTTCTTGGAAGGACCTCCCCTAACACTATGAGATTCTATAAAGCCAGCTAGATCAAGAGCTCTGCTCAGTTCCTCGGTTTTGACAATTAATGGTAGATTGAGGTGTTCTGCAGAGACTTTTGTTAAGTATTCAGGCGTTGCATCGAGGAGAGTTTTCCCATCATCTATTAATGCTTTAACTAGGGCGCCTACAATCCTATGAGCTATTCTAAAGGGAACACCGTAGTTTCTAGTGAGCATATTCGCAACTTCCGTCGCCGTCAAAAAGCTTAAAAATGGCTTCTTCATGGCATCCTCCTTAACTTTTAGATTCCGGATTACCTCGGAAAGCATCCATAATGACTTAAATATAACTTCAATTGCATCCCAAAGCTTTGGAGTAGCCTCCTGAAAGTCCAAGTTATAGGTTGATGGTAGCCCCTTCAATATTATTGATGCAGCTGTAAAATCGCTTAAAACTAACCCCATCCTAGCCCTTATAACCTCAAGTATCTCTGGATTCTTCTTTTGAGGCATTATGCTACTTGTGGATGTAAATTCATCAGGTAGATCTATTATACTGAACTCCATAGAAGACCATATGATCAAATCTTCAACGAAGCGGCTTATATCCACGGCCATTATTGATAATGCTGCTAAAGTTTCCAATAAGAAGTCTCTTGAGCTTACTGCATCAATGGAATTTTCGATGAGCCCATTGAAACCTAGAAGATCAGCGACCCTTTCACGGCTAATTGGGAAGCTTGTTGTAGCCAACGCACCCGCACCCATTGGGCATAAGTTAACACTTTTATAGGCATTAGTCAGCCTTTTAAGATTCCTTTCTAGAATATCGAATTGGGCTAGTATATAGTGGGCGAATGTTGTGGGCTGGGCTGGCTGCAGATGAGTGTATCCTGGAACAACCACCTCAATATTTTTCTCTGCCAATTCTATCAAAGATTCTTGAAGGGTGAATATTGTCTCCATAATGTGGAGTAATTCTTCCCGAAGAGCCATTCTTATTGCTGTTGCAACTTGATCGTTCCTGCTTTTGGCAAGGTTAAGGTTTCCGCCAATATCCATCCCTACTCTTTTTATAACCTCCTCTTCAACAAATATATGAACATCTTCGACATCGGGCATAAGAGTCCATTTATCCTCTAAACTTGATAATGCTTCGAGAATTTTTGATCCATGGTCCCTGTGGATTATTCCATTTTCTATCAGCATTATCACATGAGCCTTATTAATTTGTACGACATGCTTGAGCAGTTTAGCATCGCTCTTTATCGATGAAGTAAACTCTGTAATGTCTTTTCTTGCCGCCGAGAGTCTGCCACCCCTTAAGAGATCAGACATTTATTCTCAGCCCTTTTTAATTCTCTTGAGAGCTTTCGCAACCCTGGTTGGCAGACCCCAGAGCTCGATGAATCCTGCCGAGGAAGCTTGATCAAATGTGGTATCAATGTTGTATGTGGCTAGGTGAATATCATATAGCGAATATGGTGAGGAGCGTCCGACAACCTGTGCGCTACCTTTATAGAGTTTCACTTTAACTTCGCCAGTAACTCTCTCTTGCGTCTTGTTAATGAATGCATCTAGATCCTCTTTTAAAGGTTCCATCCATAAACCAGCATAGACAAGAAAAGTCCATTCCGCGTCAACATATTGCTTAAACAAGATTTCATGTCTGGTTAAGACTAGTTTTTCAAGGTCCTTATGAGACTCTATGAGAACCGTTGCTGCTGGGCACTCATAAACCTCCCGGGATTTTATTCCAACTAGACGGTCTTCTATGTGATCTATTCGTCCAACGCCGTGTTTTCCAGCAATATTATTTAGAGTCTCTATTAAATCAACTGGTTTCATGCTCCTACTATTAATGGCCTTTGGAACACCGTCTTCGAACTCTATGTTCAAGTATTCAGGTTCATTAGGTGCTTTATCCGGTGAGATTGTCCACTCGAAAGCATCTTCAGGAGGTTCCTTATCTGGATACTCAAGTATTCCGCATTCTACTGATCGGCCCCACAAGTTCTGATCTATACTGTAGGGTTTACCTTTATCTACTGAGATCGGTATGCCATGTTTCTTAGCAAACTCTATTTCAGCATCTCTAGTCATATTCCACTCTCTGACTGGCGCTATAACTTTAAGATTCGGGTTTAGAGCTTTTACGGAAACTTCTATACGAACTTGATCATTACCTTTACCAGTGCATCCGTGGGCAACGGTATCCGCGCCTTCTTTCTCAGCAACTTCGACGAGCTTTGAGGCTATCAACGGTCTAGACAGAGACGTACTAACCGGATACTTTCCCTCATAAAGCGCGTTGGCCTTGATAGCTGGGAAAACGTAGCTCATGGCGAACTCTTCTTTTGCATCAATTGAGTAGTGTTTCAGAACGCCAAGATTAAGAGCTTTCTCTTCAATAGCCTTTAGATCCTCTTTTTGACCAACATCTAATGTTACTGTTATAACATCCGCATCATATTTTTGCTGGAGCCACTTTATAAGTACAGATGTATCTAAGCCGCCTGAGTAGGCTAAGACTATCTTTTTTCTCAAGACTATTAACGCTCCCACTTAAACATTCAACTGGTGAAAAAGATAAGAATTAAATATATGTGCTTTTTGACTAAAATCGTGGCTTAAAGGAGTTTTAGGTGGCCAAAATTGGCCGAGTTATCATTAGCGAAAATTATCCATTACCTTATAGAGGGCGACCCCTCGATTCAAGATGCCATTGAAAGGGGCTATGCAAACTTAAGTGCGGTTGCTCGCATACTGAAGCCGAAGGCTGAGGAAATTTTAGGGAGGAAAGTAACTCTAGAGGGTACAATAACCTCAGTTAAGCGCGCTAAAGTAAAGTATAAGCCCTCCGAAGAACGTTTGAAGATCATAGCTAATAGCGTCATAACAATTCGAACTAATTTAGCAAAATTATCGCTTGAGAAGACTAGGAGAAATCTTGAGAGGGTTAGGTTAATACCGGCAGAGTTTCCTGAGGCCTTCTTTCAAGTTCTTGAGGGTGCAACAGCTTTAACATTAATAACTGATCAGAGGATATTCGGTAATATCCGCTCAAGATTTGAAGATACTGGAATACTGGATGAGAAGCTGAATTTGGCGGCAGTAATAATTCAGAGTCCGAGAGAAATTGTAGATACACCTGGTTGCATTATGATGTTCTATAACGCTATATCAAGAAGACAAATAAACATAGAGGAAACTATAAGTTGCTACACTGAGACCGTAATAGTGCTTAAGATGGAGGATTCAGCAAAGGTTTATGGCATACTCGCTGATCTAATATCAAGCGCCAGAAAAAGCCTAATGTAACCAGTAATATAGACTGATTTTACATTTAAGTGAGAAGATTTTCTAGGAATTTTCTGCCGTTTACTAAGCCGTCTTCAGGGCCGAAGAATTGATCTTCATGTTCGATGCTGAGCACATAGTCGTAGCCGACATCTTTAAGCGCTGTAATGTATGCTCGCCAGTTTATTCCGCCCCAACCTGGTATTCTATATCTCCACCAGCCCCTGCCTAAGACGCCAACAGTTCTAAGTTTAAATGGCAGTATCTCTGTATCTTTAGCATGAGTGTGATAAATTCTATCCCCGAATTTATATACTGCCTCAATATAATCTATTTGTTGCCAGAAAAGGTGGGATGGATCAAAGTTTAAACCTAAAGCCCTGCTAGAAATATTTTCAAATGCAGTTTCAAAGTGATCTAAACCTTGAAGATTTGTCGCATACCAATTTTCTAAGGCTATTCTTATGCCTTGCTCCCCAGCTGCATCAACAATTGGACCGAAAATCCTTGGAAAATCTTCTTTTAGAGTCTGCATTTTATCTTTGCCTTTAACTGGTCCGCCACCTAAGGTGCATACAACATCAACATCTAGTGTTGAAGCTGCCTCAATAACCTTTAAGAGAAATTTCTGTTCATCTAGGTCTTCAAGAATCCTTATGCTATAGAAGGCTAAACTTGATATTTTAATATTTCTTTCAGTGAATAATCGTCTTACCTCTCCGGCTCCACCGTTTAAGACTCTGCTAATTTCGATCTGTTTAAGGGTTGGTGAGACAAGAATTTCTAAGCCTAAAAATCCATTCGTAGAAGCCCAATCAATAACTTTCCGGAGTGGCCAATCTCTTAATGGAGCTGTGAGAAAGCCCACAAACATATATTTATCACCTTTAAACCCATTTTATTCAAGGATGGTATATAATGCTTTTTCCTTAAGGGTTGCTACTCCTGCAAGTCTCATATTTCTATCTCCAGCATTCCCTAAAAAATAAGTTCGGAATAAAGTGATTTCCCTCCTAAATGCATGACATATTTTTTAGAGGTGCCATTTTAAAAGTATTTTCCATTTTGGATCATTTTCACAACTCTCAGAGCTTTCTCTATTTCTTTCTCGAGCTTTACATTATATAAGGCTGCGGCTGGATGATATGAAACAACTATATAGGTTTTTGTTTCCCAGAATCTTGTCTCGTAAACTTTTCCTTGGCTTTCACTAATTGATTTGAAGGGTATACCCGCCTTTAAAAATATGTATGCAGTTGAGTGACGGCCGAGAGTTACAATAATACTTGGTCTTATTGCATCTAACTGTCTATCTAGATAATTGCGGCATGCTTCTATTTCCTCTTGGCGTGGATCCCTGTTCCCCGGAGGCCTGCACTTTACAACATTCGTTATGTAAATATCATTCCTTGAAATTCCAACCTCTTCCAGGATTCTGTTTAATAGATTTCCGGCGGAGCCGACAAATGGTTTGCCCTTAATATCCTCCCAGTATCCCGGTGCCTCACCAATAAAGACTGTAGACGTGTTAACATTTCCATCGCCCAGAACGGGTTTTCTGCGAACCCTCCAAAGCTCGCATCTTTTACACTCACTTACCTCTGCTATTAATTGCTGGAAAACCTCATGTTTTGACTGTAATTCTGAGACCATTTATTCTAACCAATATAACTATTGCGAAAAATTCTTTAAAATTATCTTTACGTTTTATCCGGAGTTTTTATTTTTTAGATTTTTCAGTGAATTTAATCGTCCAATTGCAAACACGCTGA
>JAGTRH010000056.1 GCA_018396795.1 Candidatus Bathyarchaeota archaeon | reverse complement strand
TTCTCTTTGTAGCAGTATGGGTTACAACAAATATAGGCAGTGGATTAATTGTCCAGTATATTTTAGAGGTTCTTGAGGGAAAAAGGGCTGATTTAAAAAGGAGTTTAACATCACTACTTCACTTTTTAGGACAAACATTAGTAATTAGTTTCTTAACGGGAACGCTAATCGTACTTGGTTTTATTCTTCTAGTCTTCCCAGGGGTAATAATGATGGTGATGTTCAGCTTGGCTATCCCAGCATTAATCTCTGAGCGTCTGGGCATTTTCGATAGTCTGCGAAGAAGTAAAGAATTGACTGATAACATGTGGTGGCGGACATTTCTGCTTTTATTAGCTATATTTACAATGTTCACGATAGCCTACTTACTTGCGGATGTTCTTACAGTCTCCTTCTACCAGATTTATCAACAGAATTTAGCAAGAACAATAGTTACACTCATAATAATCTCGTTGATAGAACCTATTTACCCTATAAGCATAACTCAACTCTATTACCGCATAAAGAGACTAAAAGCCCTGCATCCATCTATAAAAGTTCAAGAATACATGCCTCCGCGCATCTCTGAGACGGAAATAGGGTTCTGTTACAATTGTGGGCAGGTTTTACCGTATGATGCTATATATTGCCCAAATTGCGGAATGAAAGTGAGAGCGTTTGACTAAAATCATCGGGAGAGAGTGGGGATGGTTTCACACCAGGTTTTTATGAAACACTATTTATAAATCCCTTTTTATTTTTTAGCTCTTTTCCATCCCCACCCTCTAATGTAGAGCTTCTAAGTTACGCTAATAAATCTTTCCATAAATTAACATGCTGTGCTATACAAAATTAATTGCTTCTCCATGTGCGAGCTAGAGTAAAAATGTAGATTGCCAACATTACAAGTTGTTTCGGGTTTTAAGGAAAACAGCGCTTCTGGTAATGTTTAAAGCAGTTATGTTAATTCACAAAGATTTTAGGGCTTACAGTGTGAATTACTCGCTGGTTACAGAAGCATATGAGAAAATCGAGAGTACAACTAAGAGGCTTGAGATGACCGATTACCTAGTTGACTTCTTTAGAAAAACACCTAAGGATGTTATTGATAAAGTTGTTTATTTAACTCAAGGCAAGCTTTACCCGGATTTTATAGGAATAGAGATTGGCGTGGCGGAGAAACTTGCTATAAAGGCCGTTGCTAAAGCTTCTGGCAGGAAAGAAAACGAGATTGAAGAGGACTTAGCGAAAACTGGTGATCTAGGCGAAACAGCGCAGAAGTTCCTCGAAAAAAGGCGTCAAATGTCATTCTTCCAAAAACCATTAACTGTGGAAAGAGTTTATCAGACGCTTGATAAAATAGCGAAGGCTTCAGGTGAAGGCTCCATAGACTTGAAGGTGAATCTTCTCGCAGGTCTCTTGGCGGATGCATCACCTAAAGATGCAAAGTACATCATTAGAACGGTCACTGGGAAGCTTCGCCTTGGAATAGCTGACATGACAGTCTTAGATGCATTAGCAATAGCATATGGCGGAGGCAAGGATGCTAGAGATATAATTGAAAGAGTGTATAATATATCCTCAGATCTCGGTAAGGTTGCTAGGGTTCTCGCTGAAGGCGGAATTGAAGCGCTTAAAAGCTTCAAAATAACGGTCGGTAACCCTATCAGACCGATGCTTGCTGAAAGACTTAGTTCCCCAGCCGAGATACTTGAAAAGCTCGGCGGCAAATGCATTGCAGAGTACAAATACGATGGGGAGAGAATACAAGCCCATAAAAATGGAGAAAAAGTCATACTATTTTCAAGGAGACTTGAAAATATAACAAGTCAGTATCCTGATGCTGTTGAACTTATTAGAACTTACGTTAAGGCTAAAGAGGCTATTATAGAGGCTGAATGTGTTGCAATAAACCTGGAAACCGGTGAGATGATGCCTTTTCAGGAACTTATGCATAGAAGGCGCAAATATGATATTGAGAAGGCGGCAAGCGAGTATCCAGTATCACTCTTCGCATTTGATGTCCTTTATGCGGATGGAAGGGACTTAACTCTAGAGCCCTATCCAATTAGGCATGAAGTTCTCGGGAAGATAATCCATCAGAGCGATAGGTTCCAGTTAGCAAAATATTTGATCGTAGATAACGTTGATGAATTAGAAAGGTTCTTTGAGGAGGCTGTTGAGTCCGGCTGTGAAGGATTAGTCTGTAAATCCCTTAATACCGATGCGATTTACCAGGCTGGAGCTAGAGGTTGGCTTTGGATAAAATATAAGCGGGATTACAAGAGCGAGATGACTGATACCGTGGATCTGGTTGTCGTTGGAGCGTTTTATGGAAGAGGGAGGAGAGCTGGAACTTATGGCGCGCTCCTTTTGGCATCTTATAACCACGATAACGATACTTTTGAAACAATATGTAAATGTGGATCCGGTTTTACAGACGAGGATCTCCAAAATCTCCCGAAGATGTTTGAACCATACAGAATTGAACACAAACATCCAAGGGTTAATTCAAACCTTGAAGCGGATGTGTGGTTTCTGCCGAAAATCGTTATCGAGGTTATCGGGGCAGAGATAACTCTAAGTCCAATTCACACATGTGCAAGAGACCTAATAAGAAAAGGAAGCGGGTTAGCAATAAGATTTCCAAGGTTCACTGGGAGATACCGTACAGATAAATCTGCGGAAGACGCTACAAGAGTGGACGAGATAGTAGAAATGTATGAGAGACAGCTAAAGAAAATAGAAGCTGAATGAATTAAAAACTTCAAAAACCAAGTCGGGTCTAAGCCTTGAGCACTGCCCGGCCCGTTTAAGCAAAGTCTTTATCGCACACCAGCCTTTAGCCGTTTCAGCTGATGTGCTCTTTGCTTAAACGCAATGCTCAAAGCTTGCTTCCCGACTTGGCAAAATAATAGTTATAGTTTAAACTATATAACACTTTTGCACAAATTTTTAAATCTAAAAATCCAATATTTTTTGGATGGTAATGTTGGAACGTTCCGTTGAGCGGTTTGAGGAAGATTTGAATCTTGTTGTGGATAGGCTTTGTAGTGGTGAGAGTGAAAGAATTTGTAGGCAAATTTTAAGGTTAAAAGATAAGCTGATTCTTCTCTATAGGAGAAATCTTGTTAAAATTAATCATTCAGTTATGGAGCTTATATGCGCTAAATATCTTATTTTATGCGGTTACCAGGTAGATTTAGAATACGCTTTAGACGGATTATCCTGCGATGTGTATGCACTAAAAGGTTTAGGAAGTTTGATTGTTGAGGTTGAAACAGGTTACGTTCCACCAGAGCATGCTGTTGACCCCATAACTTACTGTAAGGCTAGAATAGCAAGTAAGATAACTAGGTACAGTAATTACGCTGAGAAGTTTGCTTTGGCAACTCCGCCGTATTATACGCTTTGGTTTCCGCCAGCACTAGTCAAGCCTCCACGATACCGAACTCAAAGCGAAATTAAGGAGATTAAAAATTTATGCGACCTATATTATAGCAATCCACCAGTTAACTTTGATGAGATTAAGAACGCTCGTCTTCACGCCATATACGTTATTGACATTGATAAAGGTCTTGTTAGGGAGACTGATCCAAACACTTATCTGGAGAGAATGCAGATGATTTGTGAGTGGTGAGGAATCGTGAGGAAAATTTTACTACTGATTGTTATTTGCTTGCTTGCGACGATGTTCTCACTTGTTTTTAGTGAGAATCCGTTTATAGACACCTTATACTTTAGCGGTGAGAATCTTAGGAAGGGATATTTTTGGTCTCCCATAACAGCTCTCTTCATTCACGCAAACATGGCGCATCTAATCGGAAATATGCTTTTCTTGTATGCTTTTGGAAGCACTCTGGAAAGCGAGATCGGATCAACCAGAACCATTCTAGCCTTCTTTATCGGCGGAGTATTATCTTTTATTTTAAGCCTATACTTCTATGGGTCTAATACTATTATGATAGGATCATCAGCAGCTATCTTCACATTATTAGCCATAGTAATGCTCATTAAGCCACTTAAATTCTCTTGGCTTTTCCTTATGCCTTTAGGGTTAGTTGCAATATTATACTTTATCTACAATGCTCTAATGATCTTTTACTTGAATATTAACGAAACCAATATAGGCTATTTAGGGCACGTTATAGGGTTCTTAGTGGGTGTTCCCTTTGGCATATCTTGGAGCCGCGGGAAATGGAAAAGAAATCTGTTAATTACCATCGCTCTCCTAACAATATACTTTATTGTAATTAATATAATTACAGAAATGTTGGGTTTAATTATTTAATACCGGTTTTCCAAAAATATTAAGAATGTATAACCATGAAATTCTATTAAAGCTAATGAAGTTCCAATTATTCAAAATCACCTCGCTAAGAGAGGATTAGATCCGTAATGAGGGTTTACTTCGGGGTGTGCGGCATCGGGCTTGGGCATGCCGGGCGGTGTGTACCAGTAGCTAATAGACTTAGAGAGATGGGCGCCGAGATAATTTTCTCAACTTATAGAGAGGCTGTTGAATATATTAGGAGTGAGGGATATCCAGTAGTTGAACCGCCATCTATGGGTGTCATGGTTAAGTCTGATGGAACAATAGATTTTAGGCAGACAATTGTTAACCCCGGTCCCTTCTTAGCGGCTTTCATATTTACCAAGCAAGTTGAGACTGAAATTAGGTTTATTAGGGCGTTTAAGCCCGATGTTGTTGTTTCGGACTCACGTGTTTCGCCATTATTGGCCGCAAGATCTCTAAATATTCCAAACGTTTGTATAGTTAACCAGTTTCAGATAATAATTCCTAGAAAAAGGCGTCTTCTCAGACTTGCGAAGATTACGGAGACTGGAGGGTTAGCGATAATCGGCAAAGTTTGGGTTGGTGGAACAGTTCCGCTCTTAATTCCGGATTTTCCGCCCCCATATACGATATCAGTGGGGAATCTTAGAATGCCTATGGCTTATTACGAGCGTGTAAAATTTGTCGGTCCAATTTTGCCCGTTTACCCAGATGAGCTGCCGAGCAAGGAGGAAATACGTGAGAATCTGGGGTTAGATGTTGAGAAGCCGTTGATTTTTGTGCCAATAAGTGGACCATTAAAGGAGCGGGCCTACATCATTGATATTCTGAAAAGGATTTTCATGAAGTTCCCAGATAACTACCAAATCATTATGTCTACTGGTAGTCCAAGTAACCCAATTGAAGCAATCGCATACAAAAACCACTTTATAGTGTATAATTGGATTCCAAATAGATTTGAATACTTAAAGGCATCCGACTTAGTGATCTCAAGAGCTGGGCATGGGACGTTATCACAGAGCATATACTATGGTAAGCCCATGATACTTATACCTACGCCAAGCCATACAGAGCAAACGAACAACGCTAAGAGAGTTAAGGAGATGGGCATAGCTGAGGTTATAGAACAGAGCGATGTTAACGCGGAAGTCCTTTTTAAAACGGTAGAAAAGGTTTTGCTGGATAATTCCTATAAGAGAAATGTTGAGGAAATCCGGAGAAAAGTCATGAAAATAAATGGATTAAAAACTATAGTTGATGCGATTTTAAGCGTTGCCGAGAAAGGCGATATAGGTTTTTAGCGCGGCGTTATCCCCTATAATTTAATCCAAGTATGTAGATCTCAGCGCTCTCCTTTCTACTAGCTTTTGGTTTTACAACTCTGACTTGGCTGAAGAATCCTTTAACCCTCCTCAGAAATTGATTGGTGAATTCGCCCTGAAAGATCTTTACGAAGAAGTTTCCTCCCTTATTAAGTATGGAGCACGCTATCTGTAGAGAGCACTCTGCAAGCTCTATTTGCCGCGTGTGATCTAACTCCCAAATTCCCGATATATTGGGTGAAACATCCGATATTACGACATCTGCTGGGCGTGGTAGTAACGCCTTTATTCTACTTATAATATCGGCTTCTCTGATATCACCAATAATTGTGAAGACATTTTCATAGTTTAGGGGTTCAATCTCTTTTATGTCCACACCTAGAACAAAACCTTTTTTACCAACAAACTGTCTAGCGACTTTTAGCCATCCGCCTGGTGCAGCACCTAAATCAACAACTACATCGTTAGTTTTTATGAAACCGTATTTTTCCACGGCTTGCATAAGTTTATATGCCGCGCGCGACCTGTAATTTTCCTCTTTTGCCCTCCTATAATAATAGTCTCTTCTCCGCCTAGCAAGCCACTCCTTAGACAAACTATTACTCACCGTGGTTTTCTATTCTACTTTGGGTCTGCCTCCAGTATCCAGCGTGTTAGTTTCTCGCAATCATTTGGGGAGAGTCTGCCGCCGGCACCGCACCTCGAAATCTCCTCACATGAGATGCATGGGCAATCTAAGATTGAGTCGATGGAGATTGGTTGGCGTTTCGAGAAAAGCCTATAGGTCCATCGTCCCTTTGAAAGCTCTGGTTCGCGATAGATTAAGCCTTTATTCTCAAGCCTAATTGATATTCTGGAGCCCTCTCTGCTTGTCGCGTTTATCTCACGCCAAAGATCCGATTGTAATATTCCCTTCTCACCGCTTTTAATTATAATATCAAGAGCCCTCTGCTCGAGGTCATTCTGCTTGGGCATATGCAACTCTCCAGTGCCTTCAATACCGTCCTCTTATAGAATTATAATGCTTCTCGAACATAAAAATATATTGAGCGAACCCTCAGTTATTACAATTAATCCTTAAGAGCATCCTCGCTTATTATAGTCTTATGCAAAAGCGAGAGGGCTACTGTTTAGGCATTGAAAGCACAGCCGATGATTTTGGCGTTGGTATAGTTTCGTTTAGTGGCGAAATATTAGCTAATGTTAACAACGTATATGTTCCTGAGACGGGTGGAATACACCCAAGAGAAGCATCTAGACATCACGCTATGGTAGCCGGGAGTGTAATAGCTGAAGCCTTTAGGAGAGCCGGGATAAAGCCAAAAGAAATAAATGTAATAGCCTTCTCTCAAGGTCCCGGCCTAGGGCCCTGCCTAAGGGTTGGTGCGACAGCTGCGAGGGCTCTAGCCTCCTACTTAAATAAGCCGCTTGTCGGAGTCAATCACTGTCTAGCCCACATAGAAATAGGCAAGATGATTAGCGAAGCAAGAGACCCCGTCACTTTATATGTGTCAGGTGGAAACACTATTGTGGCAGCTTTTGAGGCTAGAAGGTATAGGGTTTTTGGTGAAACATTAGATATAGCTGTAGGAAACTGTTTAGATGTTTTTGCTAGGGAGGCTGGCCTAAAACCTAGGGCTGATAAGCCCTTTGGAGCTATAGTTGAGGAGTTAGCGTCTAAGGGTGGTAGATTTATCCCATTACCATATACCGTGAAGGGTATGGATTTATCTTTTAGTGGACTGCTAACTGCAGCGGTTAATTTATTGCGTGAAGGGAAGTACTCTCTTGAGGATTTGTGCTTCAGCTTCCAAGAGATAGCCTTCTCAATGCTAACAGAGGTAACTGAAAGAGCCTTGGCTCATACGGAGAAAGGCGAGGTTTTACTAACTGGTGGAGTTGCAGCAAACAAAAGGCTCCAAGCGATGCTGAAAACAATGTCTGAGGAGCATGACGCTTGCTTCCGAGTTGTGCCAAAAGAGTATGCTACGGATAATGGTGCGATGATAGCTTGGACTGGAGTGTTATGCTACCAATATGGGTTTACAATACCAGTTGAGGAGAGTTTCGTAAGGTTGAAGTGGAGACTTGATGATGTTGAAGTCCCTTGGGTTAAGATTGACTAATTAGTTTTCTACTTAAAGGTGGCTTTATGATGGGTATACTGATAAAGAAGGGTGCTGAGGCAAGCATTTATCTCGAAGATTGGTGTAATCGAAAGGTCATATTTAAAAAGCGTCATCCAAAAAACTACCGAATACCGGAACTTGATAGAGTGCTTCAAATACAGAGAACTAAACATGAGCCCCAAATGATTCATAAAGCTAAGGAGGCTGGTGTTCCAACACCAATAATTTTTATGGTTGACTTAGAAGAAGCGACGATCATTATGGAGTTCGTTGAAGGTAAGCAGATAAAGCAGATACTTAGTGACCTGTCGAGTGAAGAACGAAGAAAGTTATGTCATCAAATTGGCATGCTCATAGGTAGACTGCATAAAAACGGCATAATTCACGGCGATCTTACAACATCAAATATGATTCTTACGCCTCATGGAAATATAGTTTTAATAGATTTTGGACTTAGTGAACAGAG
>JAGTRH010000055.1:758-8198 GCA_018396795.1 Candidatus Bathyarchaeota archaeon | reverse complement strand
TGTTTTCTCTTCCAGACTATGGACTTTTATCAAACGATTCAGTATGGAGGCTCAGACCCCTCTCAGTCATTTTCAAAAATAGAGGCTTAATATTGTTTCGTCAGCATTCTAACGCTTTAAGAGTGTAACAATCGGATTTGATTCTTTCAACGGTATTTCGTATGCTTCAGTATACTTCAGGTTTTTGATGAGTTTTCAGAAATCTTATTTCTTGTAAGCCAGTCAAATATACATGCTCTTGATAGATTTCTCATTAAACTGTTTTAAAACATAAATATCAGCATGATGTTCCTCAAAATGCTTTTTATTTACATAATGGGCTCCTGGTCTTTTTCGCAAACAACCATTATTTTTTCATTAAGCTCGAGCTTATTATAGCCATAAGTTGTCTTACTGCATAATTCACAGACGACTTCATCGTTATAGGATCCTAGAAGTCTTATACGTTTGGATGAGTTATTTTGAGCTAACAGAGCCGCACTTTTCGGCTTTTCGACTCTTAAAGTCGAAGTTGCCAAGCTTATTAAAATGATGGCGAAGGAGAAGACATTGCGTTTAAACCAATTTCTTGAAGACCTTCTTAAAGAGGACTGTCCTACCAACTCTAGAAGGAATCCACTCTCTTCTAGTTAATAGAAGAAGTATGGTAAAAGAGTGGGCCGGGTCGGACTTGAACCGACGACCACCACCTCGTAAGGGTGGTATCCTACCAGACTAGACGACCGGCCCTAGGTGCTTACTATTTAGTTAGTTCCTCTTTTTAAAAAGCATTACTCTGCTGGGCATATCTATTTAAACTTGCTTCTATGCCAAGTCTAAATCCGAAGGCTAACTAATACATATATACGCCTATTTTACTCGAATTACACTCTTTTATAGAGATACTTTTCCGTCTAGAAATCGCGGCAATCATCAAATGGAAAAGTATTTAGAATTTATCTATAGATACTGATTAAAAACGGAATTTAAGGCAAATGTAAGCCTATCTGAGAAGTGGAGAGCGAAATTATGGGAAACCGAGAGAAGAATAACCTTCACTCTTTTAATTTCTTTAAGTTTTAATAAGTTTACGATCATGGAGGATATGGTATTGAATAAAGTCCTGGGAGATTTTAACATGTATCTCCGCTTTAACCGATTGATTAATCCACCTTTAACTCCTTCAAAATCTTCTCCTTCATCTTCTTGACCTCTCTTAAGCTTGTTATGCCAAGGTATTCAAACTCAACTCTCGCTATTCTTACGATTTTCTCCATTTCACTTTCATACTCTTTCAAGTCGAATTTTTCCACAAGCTGTTTGTAATATTTCCAATCAATCTTTCCACTAATTGCCAAGCAGATTATGTCCACTCTATCCTTCTGGCCCTTTACGCTATTCCTTCTTTGCATTTCTGCTTGTTGCTTCAATATCAGTAGAATTTCCGGCTTTGGAATTTTAAAATTTTCAACAACTAAGAAATTTCTAAAAATCTCCTCTATAGGAACAGCAAACTCCGAGTAGTATGGAACGTATATATCGATTGAAGTACCTTCCACCTCAGCCTCATACTTCTTTAAGAACCCCGTTTTTTTAACGTCTAGTTCTAATCTAATCTTCGCTAAATTTTCGAAGTCAACTATAATGTCAATATCTTTTGATTTTAACGCTTTTGTTAGGAAGTAGACCGCCCAACCACCTATCAAAATAAAATCAATCTTCTTCCTTAATTCTTGCAAAACTCTAAAGCTTCTATCTATAATTATTTCATTCCAAAACTCCACTGAGAATCTCCTCCATTTTTTTCAGGAAGTCTCTGGCATACCAAGATCTCAAATTCCAAAGGTCAACGTAAATTTGCGCAATCGGAGCGATTTTAAATTTAAGCAAATGTTCATCAAGGTTTAAGACTGTCAAATTAGGTTTTAATTTGAGATTCTCTCCTCCGAATCTTCTCTCAAAATCTTCCCTCCTTCCATAAACAATAACCTCATCATATTCTGAGGGAATTTTTTTAAACTTAAATTTAAACGCCGAGTATGCAGTGAAGATCGAATCTGCTGGAACCTCGCTTTCAATCTTTTCCACAGACTTATTCAAGTGCGTTTGATAAACAACATCTTTTTCCAACCTTCTGATCGAAGCCCAATAGAGTAAAATCTTCCTTGCATCTAAGACAGAAAACCCAAACCTCTTCTTCTCTATCGCGTTCATACTTACTAAAGGAGTTAGAGCATAGTTTACCGTACTCAAAGATAGCTTGCAAGATCTGCTGAGCTTGAGTTGCTTAAAATCTCTTGTATTATTCTCCAACACTCCATATAGGACTTCTCTGTATACACGCTCCAGTTTCACATTTTCTATTTTAGAATTCATTTACTTATAAATATTTCGATAATTTTCGAAAGTATTTGTCTAGGGGGTAGAGAAATGGGTGAATCCTTCACAGATGTAATCCTCAGACTCTGCTTTAGTGTCTCCGAGAAATCCTTGGCGAGTTTCGCAGGGGCTTGAATTATGGATGGCCAAGAAGAAAAGGAGATCTTCGGTGGAATCTCGGAGCTGTGGAAGAGATATGAAAAAGATTTGTTTAGGTACTGACTTTCTAGTAGCGTTATTGAGGGGTCGTAAAGAAGCCTTTGAGAAGGCTGAAGAATACGATTCTATCGGTGCAGAAATTTCGACGACGTCGATAAATGCCTTTGAAATATACTTGGATGCTTTTAAGTCTAGAGAGGTGGAGAAAAAAGTTAAGCAAGCTGACGGCTTACTAAATTCAATAAAAATCCCTAGTCTAACTTTAGAGAGCTCGAGAAAATCCGGTGAGATCCTCTCAAGACTAATTAGCATACGGCTACCCATCGATTTGAGAGATGCTATGATTGCTGGAATAATTCTAGTTAATGGATATACATTGGTAACGGGGAATGTAGAACACTTACACTTCAGGAGAGTAACTGGATAAAGTATTGAGACTTGGTAGAAGCATTGGCACTAAATCTAGGAAATTCTTTTGCTAGACGAAATTTATAGGTTTTCCAGCATATCGGAGTTAGAGTCTGCAAAGCTTCCCACGTATCAAACGGCATGTTCACAAGCTCTTTAAAGCCCAACCATTTTTGGCTTCAAGACCAGTATTTTAATCCATAATATTTGATTAAACCATTTACGATTTTACGGATTAGATAAGCGTTTCCAACGTTGACTTTCCATGATATTTTATGGATTTTCGAGTAGACTCCTCGGGTTCTTTAGACTATTTTTCGCATTATACTGAAAGAGTCAGTACATCGTACGTGGGGAAAATGCAGAGTAGTGGTTAAATATATATACTTTCAGAGAAAAAATAAAATAATGGGTGTAATGTAAAATGGCAAGGGAGATCGTTGAAAAAGTTAACTGGCCGCTGTGGATCGCCCTTATAATACTGCTATCAATCATTGTAAACATTGTCAACGGCGTTCTCTACGTATCCGGCATAGCATGTATCTATGGTCTTGGAACAGTATGCATACCCGCTACAATGCCTGTCCTAGCCATGCTACTACCTCTAGCCGCTTCTCTAACAGGTAGATTCACAAAAAATACTCAATCACTCGCCCGCCTATACCTCGTAGGCTTAATTACAAGCATGTTTATGGCTAACGCGGGTGGTATGAGCGGTTGGATGGCTTTACCAGTAGGCTACAGTTGTAGGATTTGGTTTAGTAGTGAAGACGTTCAGAGGACCCTTATGGGGAATTGGTGGACTGTCCCAAGAGAAGTCATCATGGTTGTTAAGGGGGCTGGAACTTGGGACATAAATTGGGGTGCTTGGGTGCCTGCAATAGCATTCTGGACAATCTACCACTTCGCATACTTCCTCTTAAGCTCAAGCCTAATGTTGCTTTTTAGAAAAAGATGGATCGACGTTGAAAAGCTACCCTTCCCCTTTATGATAGGTATGTGGGAGGGTGTAAGCCGTGTAAATGAAAAACGTTTTAACACGGCTTTTGTCCTAGGACTGGCGATCGGATTCTTTATAAATCTTCAGATACTTTTAACATATCTATTTCCATGGTGGCCTGATATAATAGGGTGGCGTGCGCACAATGTAAGCCCAAATGGATGCGCCGTAGTAGCAAGCTGGGGAAACCCCATCGCATGGCAAATAGGCTCGACTTTAGTGGCTTTCATGAGGTGGAATATGCAGCCGCTCAACTTCCTCATAGCCTACCTAGTCCCACTAGACATAAGCTTCAGCATGTGGAGTTTAACGCTTTTACTAATGATATTGGCTCAAATAGCATACTACATGGGCTACTATAGCGGAATATTTCAATTGGGAGGCTGCTGCAGGGTTTTAGGTTGGGCTGGATACCTAATGTCTCCCACTTGGGGTCCACCGTATTATTGGAGCTGGCTTTGCCACGTAGGAGGCGGCGTAGCGCTAGTAGTCATGATGATATGGCGTGCGAGAACAGACCTCTCTGAAACTCTTAGAATGGCTTTTGGAAAAACAGCTGAGAAGCCATCTGAAGAACCATTCAGCTATAGAACGGTATACTTCTACATTATAGGGTCTTGTCTAGTATTTTTAGCGTTTCTAGGCAGTATGGGGGTTACCGCAATACCTGGATTCATCGTTCTGATCACAAGTATAATCTATATAATAGGCGAGTCCTATGTTCGGGGCTTAACAGGATACGCATACCAGCAGGAGAGAGCTATGTGGCCGGCTTGGTCCTTAAAATTCATCTGGCCTAAGGCTCCGAGACCATATACAAACGACTACTTCTGGTCCGGTGAGATCCTGATAAACGGGGTTAATACGGCTGGTGCCGGTGTACACACGTGGGGTGAGGCGTCGATGCATGGTTTTGCATTGGCAAGTCGCACAAAAATCAATTATAGAACAGTCTTCTACTTAATGGTTTTAACGATATTCATAGGATTGCCGATATCTATGGTTATAAGAGTATGGTGGTTCAATATAATGGGGGGACGAGCTGGAACTTGTAGCTCTTCATGGGACTGCGCATGGATAGGCGCCGACAACTGGGATAACAATATACCCGGTCCAGATCTAATAGCCATTTTCCTCTTAGCAGGCTTCATAGTGGTGGCTGCCTTAGACCTTCTGAGGATGAGGTTTATATGGTGGCCAATACATCCGGTAGGGTTCCTCCTGAGTGGAGCAGCTAGAGAGATATGGACTGGAACATGGACGGCCTTCTTAGTAGCTTGGATAGCTAAGTGGCTAACGCTTAGAATAGGTGGAAGCAAACTCTACGAGGAGCATGGAGTAGCATTCATAGGAGGAGCATTAGCTGGAACACTAGCCGTAATATTCACAGGAATAGTCATCAGCGTGGTAAGGTTCTTCATACCATTCTAAACTCCCAATTTATTTTTATAAAGATGAACGGGAGGTGGTATCTATTTCAATAACAATCCAACCTAATACGGGTATATGTGAAGGCTTTACAGATGGCGGTGGTGAACGTAAACGTAGATCTATAGTGTTAGCTCCTGTAAAGATTAGAATGGAAGGTGGAAGCTTCACATTAAGCTGGACATGTAATTTAGCTGGAGAATGCCGCAACGGAGAATGCTTCTACGCCAAGTCTAAATCTGAAAGCTAATACATATACCCTCTTTTTTATACGAACCGTATCCTTCTGTGGAGATGTTGCTTCCGCCTAGAAATCACAGCAAACAGAAAAGTCTTTAGAATTTATCTACGGACACAATCTCCGATAGCGGTTTTCTTGGTCCAGGTTCTTCAAAACCCTCATCCTTAGGATAGCCCAGTGGCGTTATTGCAACGACATTGATGTCCTTCGGTATTCCAAGGATTTCCTTAACTTTTTCATTGCTGAAAGAACCTATCCAACATGTCCCTAAACCCTCCGCTCTAGCGGCTAGAATCAAATGTGTGAATGCTATGGAGACGTCGACAAGCATGCTTAGATCACCCATGTATCCACCTCTATTCCAGTGGATATTATATCCGCAGGCTACTATGATGACAGGAGCCTCGGCGATGAACATCTGATCATGACATGCGACCGCTAGTCTTCTTTTCAACCCTTCATTTCTCACTACTATGAACTTCCACGGCTGGCGGTTTGAGCCTGAAGGAGCTATTCTAGCTGCCTCCAAAACCCTCGTTAAAACATCTTCTGGTATTGGATTAGGCTTATAGGACCTTATACTCCTACGTGTTCTGATAACTTCGTAAAAATCCACATCTGCCACCTACATTACAATCCTTCAATGAAGAATAAACTTTTACTATCGTTTTAGATAGATTTTCAGGTATTTTGACTGTAGGTAATTCTTTAAATGTTAAGTAGAGCGTTATAGTTTTAAAAGCATTTAGAAGGAACTGTTTCGGGTTTGACTAATATGTCTCTAGCTCGGAGACGTAGAATCGAATTGGCTGATCATATAATGATTGCGGGGCAATTAGCGGCGGCGCTTGAAGTCTGCGGTTGGCCTAAGCCTGGGAATGTTCATAGAACCTCTGATTTTCCAGATACCAGGTTTGAACACTTCATAGCAGGTTCAATATCGCTTGGACCAGTTCTTTGGGAAGCTACGTTTAAAGCATCCTCCCTAAAGCCCTGTGAAGTATGTGGATTGGGGATTGGAAGACTAATTAAACAAGCAGTTCTAAACGTGAAAGCTTGGCATAGGGGTGGAAACACGCATTTAGGTGTAATACTTCTATTCGTGCCGATGGCTGCTGCGGTTGGGATGACGCTTGCAACAAGCAACAATCTGGATATGGCTGATTTACGTGAAAACTTCGCAAGAGTCATGAAGTCTACAACATGCGAAGATGCTGCTGAAACTTATGACGCCATTGCTCTGGCAAGTCCGGGAGGAATGGGTAAAGTCGTGGGCGAGAAGGCGCCGGATTTAACGAGTGATGAAGCGAAAGGGGTTCTTCTGGAGGAAAACTTAACGCTTTACGACGTTATGAAAGTTGCGTCAGAATGGGATACCGTAGCTAAAGAGCTTGTTACAGCTTTACAGATAACTTGCAACGTAGGTTTTCCAACCCTTCAAACCCTGTATCTTGAAACCCGCGACATAAATATTGCAATAGTCCACGCGTACTTAAAACTGCTATCCATCTATCCAGATAGTTTCATAGCTAGAAACGTCGGATTGAAGCATACCTCCAACGTATCCGAAGCCGTGAAAATAGGCATGAAAACCGCTGAAGAAGTCTCGGAGAAAGCCCGTGAAATACTTCAACTCGGCGGTCTTAAAACTTCAGAAGGACGAGGAGCGCTCTTCAAATTCGATGAAGAATTAAAAACGAGGAAGCTGAATCCCGGTACAACCGCTGACTTAACAGCAGCCTCCCTGATGCTAGCCCTCCTCAATAACTTACGGTTCTAGTTATATTGGTCTAAGAGATGGATAGATATGAATACGAGGCAAGTGGCTTTGATTTCAACCATGACC
>JAGTRH010000055.1:0-696 GCA_018396795.1 Candidatus Bathyarchaeota archaeon | reverse complement strand
ATACGTAGTGTTAAGCTATCTACCTGGCTTCCCAGTTATCGGGATAAGTGGCGCTAAAATTGGAATTATTTCAGGAATAGCGCCGATCTACGGCTTCATCTTGGGCCCTATGCTCGGCACACTGACTACGTTTCTCGGAGCATTTATCAACCGTGTTTTGACAGGAGCCAGTCTATTTGAGTGGCTTACCCTACCATCTATGCCTCTTTCAGCTTTCACCGCTGGTGCGCTTTCAAGAAGCCGCTTAAACGGTATAGCGGGTTGGAAGATTTCAGCGGTAATATTAACAGTTCTGATAGCTGCTTGGTATTTAACCTACGTAGGCCAAGCTGTACCGCTATTTGCAATATTGCATTGGTTTGGTCTTATGATAATCCTAGTTCTACGTTCAAAACTCGCCGAATTCTTCTACAGCAACGTGAGGAAGAAGCTATCGCTTTCAATATTACTGTGTAGCTATTCAGCTACTATAACCAGCCATATGTACGGTTGTTTAGTGTTCATATTAGCGGCCAACCTTCTTCTTATAAACATGTCAGACCTCTCCTCGCTCTTCATAATGCTAATTCCTATTGCTACGTTCGAAAGATTAATGTTTACACTGATGTCTACGGTTATAGGTGTGCCCTTGTGCTCACTGCTTAGAAATAACATTGCCTCAAACATTGAATAGGAGATTTTACATGCGCTAGCTCT
>JAGTRH010000054.1 GCA_018396795.1 Candidatus Bathyarchaeota archaeon | reverse complement strand
CATCTTTGTTGGGTTATGAATGTTACTTGGAGCTATCATCAATTTCACATTAGGATAAATCTTAATAACGGTCAAGAAGGCCTTCAAAACGTCAATCACACCCCTGTCAAAGCGTAGATGACCAAAGTAAGTGATTATTAGATTGTCTTGTTCCTTTTTTATTACTTTCTCTGACGGTATTGTAACACTAGGATATACCACATTTATCTTTTTTAAGGGCGGCTCAATTTCTTGAATATTTCTTTTAACATATACCGAGCTCGCTATGATCCGATTTATGTGTCTGAGACCCCATCTAAGAAAACTCTTCCTCCTAAGCAACTCACGAAGGGCCATTCTAAAGAATTGGCCAATAACGTACCGTGATGGTATTCCCCCTACTATTGGCATATCAGCAGTCCACCACCTACTAGACTTAAAGGAATAAAAGAAATAGTACACAGAGGGTATCCCGCTTTTTTGGCTTATGAGAGCGTTGCTTACTACCCCAGGGATTGGAGTACCAGAGGAATAAATAACATCTATATGAGGCTCTTTTTTTAGAACTTCTATAGTCTTAAATATTATACTTGGGGCAAATCCCTCGGAGAAAGTAGGCACGTAAATAGTAGGGGTGAAGAAAAAGCGACTGAGACAAGAGAGTATACATCGTATCTTGTAAATAGCGTAATCCTCTCTCGATTCCATCATTTGTTTATTATTGATGTCTTCGGTTATTATGACAACCTCATGTCCAGACTCGCTAAAAAACTCTGCTTGCCTTTTTATCAATGTTGTATGTGGTCCTGCCACACTAGGATGGAGAAGGAACTTCGGCTCAAATATGGCGATCTTCAATCTATTTCCCATTATGCCTTATTCTGCTTCTTATTCGCTTTGAGAATAATTTAAGGATGCTAGATGGAATAATTAGGAATGATGATAGAATGATGAAAGAACTGAATGATATGCATTTTCCAACTTCATATAGTTTTTGACGCTCATATTCTAAGAGCATATTTATCCTTCCCGTCTTATTGATGAAGAAGATATTTCCAAAGGAGTATGTTGGATAACCTCGTATTGAGTCATCCTCTAAGTGAATCTTCCATGAATCATCATAGGCTTCACTAAAAATTACATAGAAAGGTTGCGAGGCGTTAGCGTGTATCAAGTATTTAGTGGGGTTAACTCTCTCATGCATAAGACTAGTGGTAATTGGCGAGGCTCTGAGTGAATCAGATGTCTGCATAATCAGTAATTGATCGAGAAAAACTTCATCACCACCATCTGTTTTCAGGAACACATCGTGAAAACCTTCAGATAGTGTTATTTCTCCTACTTTATACCAATGGAGCCCGCCACTTATGGGATGTAATAATGCTTTAAATTCCGTTTTGCTCATATTTATTGTTAATACTGAGTCAATTATCTTACTAGCACCTCTCAAGTAAATTTCGTACAGCCCTTGCTTTGGAATATACAATGATCGATTAATCGGGGCGTTGTGCTTAGTGACCGTGGCGAAACCATGACTAGCGATAACTCCTAGTTCTGAAGGTGTCCACGGGAGGCCGTACACTTGAACGTGTTTTATAAAGAAGTTGTAGTTTCCATCCGCCATTACATTCAATTTCTTAAAATGTATTTTTACGCCAACTAAATTGTAGGCTTCATTGTTTGGGAAGCGCTGTTTAACTTCTTCTAGCATGTTAAATTGGTAGCATGTATATTCGCTTAGTGCAGGTACTTGAAATAATGGACGCGCTGACCAGTCGTAAGCAATTTCATCAGCCACGTAATCGCCTGTGAAATCCACATATAAATCAATAGCGACTGTTTGTACTTGAGGGGCTTGAACCTTATAGCTGAGCTCGAAATAGGGGTAACTCCTAAGATTTATGGGTTTTGTATCAGTGTACATCTCTACTTCCTCAGCCACGGTTTCATTTCCATGAAAATGAGCGGTGAGAATAAAAGTGTCATTTTCAACCATGCTGGATTTTAACCATTTCATCGTATTTGGGTTCACATGCCATCTCAGACAGTCGAAGCACCTTTGAGCCCAAGCAATATTTTTAGGTACTTGCCACTTTTCTAGTTCGGATAACCAAATTACTTGCTTATTGCGCACTAAATCATTAACCGATTCAAAAGCATCTTCCATAACGTCCTTTGGAACCACGGCTATGCTTGCGATAATGTTCTCCCCTTCTCCGCTTTCAATTTTCAAAACGTGGTCGCCTTGATTTAAACGAGCTGAGTCTAAATTCACCCACCTAAAGCCTAACTCGTTCAACGCATTGGTCGTGATCTCCCCTATCTTTAAGCCACCGTCGTAAATCGTAATTTTGGATGCACGAGGACTAAAATAAGTCTTCAAATAAACATTGTAATCTTTACTTTGCTTTAGCGCGTAAGGAACCGTTAGGTTAGATTTTACAAATGTGAAGACAAGCCGATCTAACTCAGCAGTATAATACCAGTTATACCAATACCAATCAGCATAGGGGCACCAACCCTCAAAAGGTGAGCTGGCCACAGCATACTCAATAGGTCTTAGTATGTATTCTTTTGGAACAGCCGACAAAACAAGCTCAAGGAAATAATCATCTTGAACTATAATTCTTACGTTGGGAAGGTTGCTGAGAATTTTAATGTCTTCGGCTGATAGTTGATTGACGTAAATTAGTCCCAAGCTTTCCAGCTTTAAGCTTTCCATGTAAGTAATGCTTACTAAAGAGCTAAGGTCTCCTGCGATTAAACTAATCTGATCAGCTGGAAATACATGAGGCAAGTAATCTGTATTGTTGAAAATAATTATAGTACCATCACTTTTGATTAATTTTATGCTCTCTTGCTGATTTAGCGTACTAATTATTTTTTCGTTGGTGAAGAGTGCTGATGGAAAGTATTTTTGGGGTATCCACCATGCTGTTTTTGTCGATATCTTACCAGTGTCAAAGACAATATACTTGACATTAGCCAGCCCAAGGAGTTTACTTAGATAAGCTGTTCGGTTTTCATATAGAGTTTTGATTAGAAATAACGTAAACTGCGGAGCAGTTATCTTACCAACATAGATGGACGGTTTTCCCGCAAAATGTGATATGATATCCTCGCTTTCATATTTTTGTCCAGGATACAGCGTAGGATAGGGTGCAGGTAGCATAAGAACTCTGAAATCTTTTGGGTTGTTGTAAAGCCACTTCCAAGATTCTCTATATTGATCAAAATTGTATGTTCGCATATTTCCGCCGAGATCGCCTGTGAGAAATGGCCAAGAAGAAGCAAACACGACACTACCAAATATTAAAAACGTAAAAAGGGATGCGATTGCCCTCTTTTTGAACTGCGAATGAGTCATTGAGGAAAAGAGGTTTCTTTTATACAGACTTAGGGAGATTAATTTCTTAAAAGCGAAATGTTGGAAGGCTTCAGAAACCTTTCCTAGGAGAAACGCGTAGCCCATGCATGCTAATGGAATCCACTTATAGGATTCTCTGAATATCCTTAGGGGTGTTTCCCTCAATAACCAGAGCCATATTCCATCAAGTGGGCCCTTCGTTCCAGCAGATAACACGATGCCTATCGTTGCCAATATTCCAAAGAATATTACTTTTTCATCTTTAGGTCTGAGCAATAGGGCTAAGAGGGCTAAGAAAACTGGAATAAAGCTCACGGCTTGCCAATGATAAGAAGTTGAGGCGGTCTGGAGGAAATAACCTGCAGGGAAACCTATAAGCCTTACAATGTTTATAGGATAAGCCAACTGTTCCATAAACAAGTAATGTTCCATCGGGAGAGGGCGAGCTGCGGCCCACCATTCATACATCCGTCCTTTAATTACATCGTCAACGAGAGGGAGCATCCAAAATGTACTTATTAGAAAGCTGATACATAATATAATACTGAAAATTTTTAAACAATAAAGAAAGCCGTGACCATTTTTTCTCTGTAAACTGTAAAGAAGGAAGAAAAGTAAAAGCGCGACTCCTATAATGATGATATGCAGGAGGCTAGATGCGAGACCGATCGCTATGTCAGTTATAATGATATTCTTATAGTTTTTTTCTTCTAGTGATTTTCCAAAGAAGACGATAATTAACGGCATCAATGCATAAATAAACACAATAAATTCTATTCCCCCGACGAAATAATCGAAAACCATAGGCGTCATCATATAAAAGATGCCTGAAAGCACTGCTGGAAATAATGAGATCTTCATTTGTCTGCATAAATAGAACATGGAGAAGCCTGCTAATGTTGATACAAATATCACGATGATCTTCGATATTACACCACCATCTAGGCTAAGTGAGGCCAAAAGGTAAAGAAACATCCTGTAAAGTAGGATTGAGCTCAGCGTGCCACTACGCTGACCAAAATCCATGTAGGGGTACCATGCGTACCAATTCATTTCAAATAATTGTTTAAACTGCCCCGAAAAAGGCGGTATAAACCAGTCGTTCACTAAGCCAATAACCCCTGGCGAAAGGATGATTTTCCGAAAGATGATGAGCGCAACCACTAAAAATGATGAAAATACACTTAGATTAACAATAGCGCCAGTACGCACTCGAATCTTAATCCTTTTTAAGTGTTTCCTTTCAAACTTCCTTTTGATTTCCTCTCTCATAATCCAACTTTAAAAGAGGCGATAAATTGAGCGGAGGTTGGGGCGCTTGGCGAGCTTGAGGCGAGCGAGAAGGTGAGTTCCGTTTTCCTCACTCGCTCACCTAAAGATTATACTTACATATTCCTTAAAAGCGCAGAGAGAATATCTAATTCTCTCTCTATTACCTTATCCCAATCGAATTGACTCACGATCGTTTTAGCTCTTTTGCCCATCTTTCTTCTTAACTCCTCATCCGTAAGGAGCTTTAATGTTGCCTTTGAGAAGGCCTCTGTATTCCCTATTTTAACCTTAATAATAGCACCACCATCCAAAATCTTGTAGGCTGGTAGATCGTAAACTATTACGGGCAACCCGCATGCCATTGCTTCATAAACAACTATTCCCCAGCTTTCTAAATAACTCGGGTAAAAGAAAATCTTACATGATTTAAGGACTGCGTACTTCTTCTCTCCGCTCAATGCGCCGAGTAATGTAATATTGTTCCCTAAACCAGCTTCCTTAATCACATTCCTTAGCCTAGAAACATATTTCTCCCTTTCAGTACCTATAACAGCAATTCGCGCATTAGGCAGTTTCTGACATATTATTTTCCATATCCTAACAATATCGAAAATGCCTTTATATGGAGCAAGTCTCGCGAGAAAACACGCATCGTACTCGTTCCTCAATTTTCCAACTTTGTTAATTTCTTCCACATTTATGCCATTATACATGGTTTTAACTTTCATCCTCAAAATGCCATGCCTGATTGCACATTCTTCTTCGGAAGGATACACAAATACGACAGCGTGCGCGCGCTTTATTAGTAGAATACTAAGGCTTTGAGACACCCATGTAAGAATGTTAGGCAGTAAAGGACTATACTTAGCTCTTTCAAAGGGTGGGGGCTCTAAAAGATGAGCGTACACAACAAGTTTAGAGCTTGGGCTTATTCTGGAAATGATTACAGCAGGTAGAACATCATAAAGGCCATGGGAGGAAGCACAGATTATATGGAAATCACGAGGAAGAAGAAATACCAAAAAGAACAGCTTCAATATGCGCGTAACAAAGATCCAAAATAATGTGATTGTTGATAGAGTTCGCATGTTGCATAGTATATCCTCAAAGGGAACTGAGATAACAAATGTCTTTGCATTAATGCTATTGTCTTTAAGAACTCTGGCGCCTGTTTTAGACGTTACTATAGCAAGTTTTTGCGTTTTACATCGCTTTAAAAGTTCAATAAAGTGAAGATCTCCTCCGCTTACAAAGCCAGGATAGAGCGTTAGTCCTAAAAATATACCTAAAATGCTTAAGTCTTTTTCCTTGCTACTATCCATATACTCCCACCTAGGGGATTGTTAATCCATAACATGGTTAATTTCCCTTTAAAGAGGGTGGAAAATGGATAAAACTGTGGTTTCTTTATTTCTATCGTTTTAAATCCTGCTCTTTCTAAAAGTAAACTTATAGTATAAGAAGTATACAAAATAAGATGAGTTTGGTCAATATACCCTGCCCATTTCTTATTTAATAAAAATCTACCAATCGAATTTGCATTCGGGGTTGACAAAATGATCAAGCCATCTGGTTTCAAAATTCTATAAATCTCACTTAAAGCATCTAGTGGTCTTCCAAGGTGTTCAATAATATCAAATAGGGTAATGAGATCAAAGAAACTCTCGCCAAAAGGCGTTCCCGTCTGAACATCACAGATAAATGTCTTTGCTCTTGTAGTTTCCTTACACCTCTGAATCGCGTAACTAGATACGTCGATTCCGAAGGTTTCAAATCCAAGTCTATCAAAAAATCCTAGAAGATAGCCAAAGGCACAACCGATATCCAGAATTCTCGGCTTTGATGTCTTTTTTCCATACTTTTGGAAGGTTTCATAAGTCAGTGTAGCATATATGTTTACTTGCTCCTTTGTTGCTGCATAACCCCTTCTATATGCAGAACCCTTCCCCTCTTCAAAATATTCCTTACTAAACCCTGCTGTCATAGTTTTATCTCGTTGGCTTCACAGCTTTTAGAGCTACACATACTGACGGCTTTGTTGTACCGCAAAACCTATCATTAAGTTTGTCAATAGCATACATAATTCTACGCGTAATGTAAACAGGATTTAGAGAAGAATTCAATCTAGTTTTTCTCCACTCAAATTTCTCCATAGCTTCGTATAACTGAGGTATAGATATGTGTGTGTAAAAGGCTTTTCCAATGTCCAGAATTATATGGTTAAAAGGTATACAATAGTATGTTATGGGGTCTATCCGTTCTACCTTAAAACCGACACTTTCCACCAATTTTTTAATTTGTTGAGGGTAATAAAGTCGGAGATGCCCAGACCATATACCGCTTATAAGCGAATCTGCAGGTCCAAAGTGCCCGAGTCCCATGGATTCTCGCATCTTGTTTAATGGATCCCAAAGAAAAGGGTAATTTCGATTAGGAACTGTTATACCAATTGTGCCACCTGGTTTGAGCACTCTGTATACTTCCTTCAACACCTCTCGATCATCAAGCACGTGTTCCAAAAGTTCGGAAAGGATAGCTTTATCAAAGGTTTCATCCTTAAACGGGATTCTCGTCGCATCCCCTCGAATCAAGAAATTACTAGGGTATATGCCCAGTCTTTTCTTTGCCATTTTCAATGTATTTATGTCAACGTCCAATCCGACAACACTAGGCTTATAAACTTCGCTTAATATCATCCCATAAAAACCCTCGTCACAACCGCAGTCCAGTACTAAATCATGATCTTTAACGTTCAAATAACTTAATATGGTAATAACCCTTCTTCTAAAGCAAAGATCCCACACATTAACTAAAATCTGGCTAATTGTTTGTTCGTTCATCTTTTCCCATAAGTTTTTATTAGTCGATTTTATAAGCGCTGGCAATGTCTTCAGCGTTCTTCTCGCTAAAGTTGGCGCTGGCATAATGTCTGCAATTAGATCGCATTCTTGCCAGTTGCTCGGGATTCTCATAAAGGAAATTTACCACTTTGACAATATCTTCTCTTGATGGATCAACAACGATTCCAACCGATGGATCAACAATCTCAGGAAGAGTCCCCTTATTTGATGCTATTACAGGCGTACCGCAAGCCAGGGCTTCTATAACTACCCTTCCAAAGAGCTCCTCGTACTGGGAAGGAATTATGAGAGAATCTGCGGCATTATAATACCTCACCAAGTCTTCTTTTGGAACTTTTCCAACAAATATGATGTTTTGTTGATCTCTAGCTCTTTCTCTGATTTTGGCAGATAAAGGGCCGTCGCCAATAAACGCGAAGACTACTTCAGGGTTGACTTCAGAGGCAACATCAAGCAACACATCTATCCCTTTTTTAGCAATAAATCTGCCCACAAACAATATGACAAATTTTCTGTTTAAGCCAAGATTTTCTTTACATTTATTCCTATTTAAAGGTCTGAATTCATTTAAATCAACCCAGTGCGTGCACAACTTCATTTTTCCCCCTGAAAGGCCAATCGCTGTTAACTCGTCCCTTGATTTCTTGGCTAAGGTAATTATCACATCAAAAGATGATAATATCCATTTTGCCATCTTTGCTAAGATAGGACGCCTGTGAAAATTAAAGATA
>JAGTRH010000053.1 GCA_018396795.1 Candidatus Bathyarchaeota archaeon | reverse complement strand
AAAAACTTCAGTTAAGATGGGAGCTGAAGAAATTGAGGACTCCACTAAACGGGAGATAGACAGTTTAGAAAGAATCCTTGAAGAACAAAGGAGAAGTTTAAGCGAGCTAAGGGATAAGGCAAACATCTACCGCAAAATCGGAGACATAATATTTAGTCACCTATACGAACTCGACACTTTGATAAGTAGAGTTATGAATGAGAAGAGAAATGGGAAAAAATGGGATGAAATCATCGAAATGCTGCTTAGAGAAAAGAAGAGTTCTCTCACTCCAGCTAACTATTTTGTAAGCATTAATCCAGAAACGTTAACTCTCCAGGTTTCGGTGGATGGGCAAGAATTTAACCTAAACCTTAAAATGACAGCGCAACAAAACGCTTCGGAATATTATGAAATGGCTAAGAGGGCTGAGGATAAAATCGATGGAATAGAAAAGGCAATTGCACAAACGATTGCAAAAATCGAAGAAGTTAAAGCTAAAGCTTCCAAGAAAATTGAGGCTATCTCCAAACCACCCATCCCTAGAAGAAAGGAATGGTATGAGAAATTCCGATGGTTCTTTTCGTCCGAGGGATTTCTTGTCATAGGTGGAAGAGACGCGGCGACAAACGAAACTGTAATTCGAAAGTACATGGAAGACCGCGATATAGTCTTTCACGCAGACATCTCTGGGTCTCCGTTTGTTGTCGTTAAGACTCAAGGGAAAGAACCTACAGAGAAAACAATCATAGAGGCCGCGCAGTTTACAGCTTCATATTCGCGAGCATGGAGGGAGCAGATTAGAGCCATAGACGTCTACTGGGTTAAACCCGAACAGGTTAGTAAAACCCCACCTTCAGGGGAATACCTCCCCAGAGGCTCCTTCATGATCTATGGAAACAAAAACTACATCAGGAATGTCCCGCTTGAAATAGCTATAGGCATTAAAAGAGATAAGGATGGCCCCCGAGTTATCGGCGGGCCTGTAGAAGCTATTGCGGAGCAAACAAACCTTTACGTGAAGATTATTCCAGGTGATGAAACCAGCGGAAAACTAGCCAAAGATATAAGAGGAACACTTGCAAATATGGCGTCACCTGAAGAGCGTGAAGAGATTCTAAAAATCCCCTTAGAAGAGATCCAAGCCTTCATACCATTAGGTCGGGGAAGCATAAGCAATAAATAATAATAAGATCCGTTCATCTTCAAACAAAACATATATGTGTAAACCGCGATCCTTTATTTCGCAATGTGGATTGTATCACGCTACATGGAGGTGTAAATCAAGTGGATTTTTATGAGGTGATTAGAACTCGTAGAAGTATAAGATCTTATAGGCCTGATCCAATACCAGATGAAGTCTTGATGAGAATTCTAGAGGCGGCCAGAATAGCCCCTTCGGGAACGAACCGCCAACCATGGAAGTTCATAATTGTAAAGAATGAGGAACTAAAGAGGAAGTTGGCGGCTGCATGCCATAACCAAATGTTTATCGCTGAAGCGCCAATTGTGATAGTTGCCTGCGGATACAATATTCACTGGAATAGGGGCGGATATATGGGCGACTTAAGCATGCTCGTTGACGTATCAATAGCATTTACGCACTTAATTTTGGCAGCCAGGGCGGAGGGCTTGGGAACCTGCTGGATAGGTGCATTTGACAATGAAGAGGTTAAAAGCATCCTTAGTATACCAAAGGACGTTAATGTCGTTGCAATAACACCGCTCGGTTACCCGAGGGACGAAGGGTTCGACGAACCTGGACCTAGAAAGCCGTTATCTGAGATAATATCCATAGATAAATTCTAGAGTCCATCGCCTATCTAGATTTAATTAAACTAGCCTTTTTATATTTATTGAGACTCTAATATTTAATTATGGAGACAAAAAGAGAAGTGTTCATCATTCCTGAACCGAAATACCTAAAATTCACCGGCAGATGGTTCGCCTTTAATGGGTTTGCAAATTTCCCAGAGTTTCTTGGAAGCGAATTTAACATTCCAAGAGGCGATTGGGTAATAGCTGAAACTTCAGGTGAAGGTGATGGTTTAATCATAGAAGATGGCAAGGTTACAGCGTATGGCAACAAGAGTATATATTACGCAACACTTATACAGCTCATTATTCAGGGAAAAGGCTATCTGCCCGAAGCAGAGATAAAAGAGTCCCTTAGGTTCAAGTTTAGGGGCTACCACCTCGATATAGCTAGAGGCGGAGTCCCAAATCTTGAAACATTCAAGAGAATATTACGCCTACTCTTTCTATTTAAATATAATTATTTTGCCATATACTTCGAGGATCTATTTCCCTGGAGAAGTTATCCACAGATAGGTGTACATAGAGGAAGACTAACCGAGAATGAGCTAAGGGAGATAATTGAATATGGTAGCAAATTGGGAATAGAAGTATTCCCATCGCTTGAGCTCTCAGGTCACATGGAGCATATACTCTCGTTACCCGAATTCCAAAGATTTAGTGAGTGGCATAATCCAAAAGAGGGATGCTTAGATATAAGCAATGAGGAAGCCAGAGGATTCGCCTACAAACTGCTGGAAGAGGTCATCGACAATTTTCCTTCATCCAAATATATTCATATAGGTGGAGATGAAACATGGGCTTTAGGGAGAGGTAAAAGCTTAAACAAAACTTGGATATTTGACGGACCAAGACTCTATGAAATGCACCACAGAAATATGGTTGAGCGGGTGCTGAAGAGAGGTAAAAAGCCAATTTTATGGGGCGATATGATCTCAGGAATGTACCTTGGAGAGGAAGCCTTAAAATGGAGCGAAGCCTTAGAAAGCAGCATATGGCGCGAGTCGCTTATAGCAAACTGGGACTACAGCCCAAGCACAAAGCAGCACTTTAAGAATAAAATAAGAGTCTTTAAGAATAAAGGTCTAGAGCAAATAGTCTGCCCCGGGCTCTCAAACTGGAACAGATACTATCCAAATTTTGATATTGCCTTAGAAAATATAGAGAACTTTTTGTCAGCAGCCGTAGAGGAGGGAGTATTAGGCTTTTTGCTTACTGCTTGGGGTGATGACGGCGAAGAGTGCCTATTTTCGCTATTAGACCCACTTATACTAGCGACTATGGAGATCGCTGAAGGAAATGAAGACTGGCAGAGAAAGTGGCTTGCAATAACCGGGGAAGATGAAAGAACCCTAAAAACAAGGTTGCTTTTCGGAAGAAAAGTATTCTCAGACGTTATAAAACACGTTGTATTCAAAGATTACTGGTTTAGTAGACTCTCAAAAGAAGATAGAGAGAGAATAGAGAGAGAATGGAAAGAGATATTAAGCGCTATCGAAGGCATCAAATTGCCAGAGGATTTGGATTTCATAAAAAGGCTGCTAACTCTAGGGATAAAGGTTCTTGAGGGCAATATAAAGGTCTCTGACTACATAGCGCTATCCAATATATATGCGAAACTCTGGCTGAAAGAGAGAAAACCCGAAGGATTAGAAAAGATAGTCGAGAGATTTTGGGGTGCAGCTGGCAGAGCAGATATGGGCCTAAGTTAACCGCGATTTTACTTGATATTGAGGCGTGGCGTTAGACATAATTACATTAAAAATTAAGCAGTATATGAAATCGCCGTCTTTAATAAGAGGGAAAAGCGTTGGTTGACGTTTGGCTTCCATATGGAGAGACGGAAGTATGTGCTAGAATACCAACAGAGAACTTACAGGATATCATCGAGATTAATGATCGGGCGGGCGTTGAGAATCCGGTGGATGAAATTCAAAGGTCAATTAAAAATCCAATCGATTCAAAAACGTTAGCGGAAATTGTTAAACCAGGAGATAAGGTGGCATTAGCTTTAAGCGTTCCTGATACACACTTATCTAAGCTAATCGTCTCCATCGTAATTGGGGAGATCACTCAATCTGGACTAAAAAGCGATGACTTAAATGTTATACTCACCCGTGACCCATTTAATCCCAAGTCCGCCGAGCTCGCAACCCACGTGGGAAGCGAGTTAGCGGCTTTAGGAGTTAATGTCACAATTCATGATTCTACAAGCCAGAACACCTATGTGGCAGATACCGAGAGCGGAATAAAAGTCCACTTAAATAAGATTTTTACCGAGTCCAAGGTGAGAGTTGCAGCGGGAATCGTTGAGCCGAATCCCTATACAATGTATAGTTGGAGCGGATATGGGGTTGCCCTTGGACTCTCAGATGTAAAAACCCTTGAGGGGATTTTAGCGCCAACCCTAAGCATTGAGGACCCGGCGGAATTAACATGCAAGAACATCATTGACATTTCACGAGTAGCCGGAGTTGACTTCAGCATAAATATTATTGCAAACATGAAGAGAAAAATTGTTGGGTCATGCGCCGGGAACTTGGAGAAAACCTTTTATGAAAGCATTAAGATTGCCGATGTGCTCTACAAGGTTTCAATTGAGAAGAGACCTGACATTGTTCTTGCTAGTCCAGGCGGATCACCATACGATGCAAACTTATTCAGTGCACTCAAATGCCTGGATAATGCTCTTAAAATCGTGAAGAGAAATGGGGTAATCATACTGGTGGCTGAATGTCTAGAGGGATACGGGCTCCCAGAACTTCATGAGGTTATCTCCAGATTCAAGGATGACCTGAGCTCTTTAGAGAGGTCGTTAAGAAAAAAGTTTAGCGTAGGCGGTTTTGTAGCCTACCGATTTCTTAGGGCTTTTAGAAAAGCCAGCATACTTATGGTTTCAGCGTTACCTGACTACTATGTTTCAGAAATTCCGGAATTGAAGATCTTCAGAACAGCGAATGAGGCTGTAAAATTCGCCCTAGAAAAATCTGGAAGGAAATCTAGAATCTCAGCTATCCCACATGGAAACTTTATAATCCCGGAGATGAAAGAAACTGAAATAACCTTTAAAGAGAAATGATTTTTAGAAAGTTATTTTATTAGAGTACTTTGCTGGGTCAAAAGTGAAGAACAGTTTCACTCTAAGAAAATTTAGGCCTGAAGATCTTGACCAGGTAATTTACATAAACCAGACGTGCCTGCCGGAGAACTACTCAACATACTTCTTTGTCGATTTATATACAAATTTTCCAGAGACGTTCATTGTTGCCGAGGAAGATAATAGAGTTGTTGGTTACATTATGTGCCGGATTGAAAGCGGATTCTCCGGCTTCGGTTTAACAAAAAGGGGACATGTGATATCGATAGCTGTCCTACCAAACTATAGGCGCAGGGGTATTGGGGAAGCTCTGCTTAAAGAGGCCCTCCAAGCTATGGTGAATTACTATGGCGTAAAAGAGTGCTATTTAGAGGTTAGGATAAGTAACGCGCCCGCCATAAGCCTCTATAAAAAGATAGGTTTTAAAATTGAAAGAGTTATTAGAGGATACTATGCTGATGGAGAAAGCGCCTATTTAATGCGCGTTAAATTAATCTAGAGTAGAGGATTCACTTATGGAGAAAAAACGTGTATCCAGAGATGACGTCGAACATATAGCTTGGCTTGCACACATAGAATTAACTGAAGAAGAAAAAGAACTCTTCACCGAGCAATTTAACAGAATTCTTGAATTCTTCAGAAAAATTGATGAGGTTAACACGGAGGGTATCCCGCCAACATACCATGTTTTAGACCTAGTAAACGTCTTTCGCAGAGATGAATCTAAAGAACCATTATCAAAAGAAGATATTTTGAGAAATGCACCTAAGAAGGAAGGAGACTTCTTTAAGTCGCCTAAAATAGTTTAAGCGCTCTTTGAGGGGTGTTTCTACGTCAGGTTTAAACGATTTATCCGCCATACACGTTGTCGAAAGAATAAAACGCCAGGAGATCACGGCAGAGGATTACATTAGCTCGATAGCTGAAAGGATTCGAAAGGTAGACGGAAAAATAAACGCCTTTATAACTCCCACTTTAAACGAAGCATTAGAGAAAGCTAGAGAGATTGATAAAAAAATAAGTAGGGGCGAGAATGTTGGCAGACTAGCAGGCGTAGCCGTAGCTGTGAAAGACAATATATGCACCCTTAATATTCGAACAACATGCGCCTCCCAAATGCTCGAGAACTTTATACCACCATATGACGCAACAGTTGTGGAAAAACTGAAACGCGAGGACGCTGTGCTAATCGGGAAGACGAATATGGATGAGTTTGCAATGGGTTCTACAACTGAAACGAGCTATTTTGGACCGACGAGAAACCCCTGGGATCCAACCAAGGTTCCCGGCGGCTCGTCGGGTGGAAGCGCTGCCGCTCTAGTAGCGAGTGAGGCGACAGTAGCCTTGGGATCAGATACAGGCGGCTCAATAAGATGCCCATCCAGCTACTGTTCTGTTATAGGGCTAAAGCCCACCTACGGACTGGTTAGCCGCTACGGGCTTATAGCCTACGCTAATAGCCTTGAGCAGATAGGCCCATTAGCCAAAACTACGGTTGACTGCGCACTACTCCTTTCAATTATAGGCGGCTATGACCCGAGAGATAGCACCTCAGTCAATATTCCTTTGGACGATTATTTTAGCATGCTTACAGACGACTTAAAAGGGCTGAGGTTAGGTGTACCTAGAGAGTTTTTCAGCGAGGGAGTTGAGGAGCCTGTTAAAAAGCATGTTTGGTCGGCCATACATTTACTTGAGGATTTAGGAGCCACATACGAAGAGGTATCCCTACCAAGCTTAGAATACGCTTTAGCTACCTACTATATCATCGCCATGTCCGAAGCAAGCTCAAATCTTGCACGTTATGATGGTTTACGCTACGGCTATAGAGTTGAGCACGATGATGCCGACTGGTCGAAGATTTACGCCAGAAATAGGCGCATAGGCTTTGGAGCAGAGGTTAAAAGGCGTATAATGCTAGGGACATACGCTCTATCAGCTGGCTATTATGAACAGTATTACCTAAAAGCCCTTAAAGTCAGGACTGTAATCCGAAGAGAATTCGAGGCAGCTCTCAAATGTTTCGACGCCCTAATTGGCCCGACGATGCCCCTACCACCATTTAATATGGGCGAGAAAATTCAGGATCCACTCACATTATATATGTGTGACATATTAACTGTACCGGCTAACTTGACTGGTTATCCAGCTATATCTATCCCCTGCGGTTTTGAGGGAAGATTGCCCATAGGGTTACAGGCGATTGGTAAGCCATTTGATGAGGGAACCCTCTTAAAAATATCTTTCGCTCTAGAGAAGAGTACGGATTTCGCCAAGAGAAGACCAGTCTTGTGACTACTATTTTGGGGAGCGCAAATAGCCTTTTTTATACCTTATTATATTTGATAATGTTGATGACTAATTTAGAGAGGTATGAAACATGAACCATAGAGAGAGATTTCTCAGAACCTTTGAGTTTAAAGATGTTGATAGAGTCCCAGATTACGAGTTCGGATATTGGACTGAAACAATAGATAGATGGCATAAAGAAGGCTTACCGATGGAGAAGAGAACTGATCGGGATATTGAGTTATATTTGGGGCTTGAGGGATGGGACTGCATTGAGATGCTACCAATTAGGACGGGGCTATGGCCAACCCTTCCGGAGAGAATAATGAGAGAGGAGAGGGATCGAGCGATAGTTGAGGATGGAATGGGCGGCATATACATTAGGACAACAACATCGTCCTCAGTACCACACTACATTCGCCATCCATTAAAGAGTAGGGATGACTGGGAGAAGCTTAAGCCATTCTTTAACCCCGATACACCGGGCCGCTTCCCACTAAACTGGGAAGAGATTGCGGCGAGTTATAAGGAGCGAGATTACCCGCTGGGGATTCATGTTGGAAGCCTTTACGGTTGGCTTAGGAATTGGATGGGCGTTGAGAGAATATCAGTAGCCTTCTATAGGGATCCAGACTGGATTGCGGAAATGATGGATACCCTCGTCGACTTATGGATTAAAATAATTCACAAGGCCCTTAGGGATGTCAAGGTTGATTTCGCAACATGGTGGGAGGACATGTGCTATAATCGGGGACCGTTAATATCGGTTAAGCATTTTGAGGAGTTTATGGTTCCGAGATATAGAAAGGTCACTGAGGTCTTAAAGGAGTATGGCGTACATATAAACATCCTTGATTCTGACGGTGACGTAAGCCTTCTAGTTCCAGGATGGCTTAAGGCTGGTATAAATTGCATGTTCCCGCTGGAGGCACGCTACGTTAACATAACTAGGCTTAGAGAAGAATTCGGCAACAAACTCTTATTGATGGGCGGCGTAAACAAATTTGCCCTCATATCTGGCGAAAAGGCTATAACAAGAGAACTTGAGGGGCTCACATCACTGCTCAAAGAGGGTG
>JAGTRH010000052.1 GCA_018396795.1 Candidatus Bathyarchaeota archaeon | reverse complement strand
AGCGCCAGCAACAGCGCGTAAGAAGACATAGAGCGAGCGTAATTACTTCCGCACTCTATCTCATTCCATGGGTTTCTCTTCTCCCCATCATATCTGTCCCTAACAGCTCTAACTATCTCCAGTCCCTCATCAATTAACCCCTCTTGGATCATATGCGACGCACCAGCGTACTCTGTTCCGCACCATGTTTCCTCAGCATATGGAACCGGTATAATAGGTTTAGGTTTCCCTTCAGGCCAACTGCAAATAATTGTTCCTGCTTCATCATTCAGGCTAAAGATTCTGCATGGATTAAAGAAGTCACGCATACTCCTCTTAAAATTATACTTATAGATTGACTTCAGCGCGGTCTTAACCTTCTTCTTATCAAATATTTCACCCAGGTTGCATAAGTTTGCATGCCACTGAGCTAGTACTTGATCAATCCCGCATCCTTCACCGATCTGATATTTTATTTCCTCATGCTCGTCGTCCCAGTAAACGCTTACAACTCTTGGGTCGGTGGCACTATATTTTTCGAGAATCGATTTATCCTTTAAATTAATAAGTTGATGGAAGTATTCGCCGTTGAACAGATTCTCCTCAACCCAGCGTTTACCCCTATTGAAAATCTCTTTATACTCCTTAGCCTTCTCCATCTCGCCTAAATACTCAGCTATCTCAGCCCCGGCTTTTAAGGCTGCTAGATATAGACCAGTTAACCAAGAGTTTGGACCGAAAAGCTCCATATCAAGTGTATTGTGCTGTCGACCCTCTAGGACGCCGTCTTTATCAAGGTCCCATTTATCCTCATTGGTTTCAGCCCACGCATATTCAATCGACTTCTTTATCGATTGCCAATTTGATTTAAGCCATTCGTCATCTCCAGTGAACTTCCAATAGGCGTAAGCTCTAATTGCGCTCCCGAATTGTCCATCTACGGCTGCATGCGGAAAGCTCCATTGATCTCTGCCTAGAGGTAACTGGAGCCTGAAGCTTATGCGCCCATCCTCACGTTGGTCATACTTGTAGTGTAAGTCCCACATTGACCGGTCAAGTTTCGGAAAGAGGAATAAAGGCGTATATGCGTAGTTCCATACATGCATGCAGCTTCCCTCGCAGCAGCCAGAGTTTGGGTGGCAACCCTCAAATCCATAGAGTGAGCCGTTTTCTAAACGTAGAACTGTAGGCGACTTGAGAATCGAGATATTCGCTGAGACGGCATCTATCACGAAGGGTGGTAATGTTGAAGTAAATAGGCTGTCTCTGAAATCAACGGTCTCTTCATAGAGGCTGTCCCAATTCTTTAAACAGTAAGAGGCTGTTTCAACTGAGTCCTTAAAGATCTTGGCGTAATAATTCTTCCATACGGTTGGTCTCTCGGTTTTTTCCGGATTCCAGTAGTTGTAGCAGTTTGGGAAATTCCATGATATTATAAACTTAGCCCGTCCGGTTTCTCCAGGCTTGACGCTTAAGTGCACTGCAAGGATCGCGTGGTCTCTTATTCCTTCCTGAGGCTGAGGGTACCTACGATTTCTAAATTTTCCGGGTGAGGTGAAATCCCTCCAATAAATATAGAGTCCATCGAACCATGTTCCCCTGAACCCATACTCTTGATAGCTAACATCTGAAGCATCGGTCGCTATAGTTAAGTCTCCAAACTCCGGGTCGTCTTCCTTAATCTTTGTTGATGACATTTTTATGAAGCGCATTCCTTCCCTTTCTCCGTAAACGTTAACCGTCGTCCCAGCTGGCAGCGGATTCTGGACAACAAGGCATACGGAGTATACGATATCATTCTCACTCGTATTCTCAATGTCTATTTCGAAGAAAGCGGCTGGTATACTTGAGTCTAAATCATTTAGCGGAATAAATGGGTTGAACGCTATCATCTGAACCTTTCCAGGAAACTTTTCATCTGAAAACCTTATTTTAGCAATTGGATACGTGCCTTCAAACTCGAAGTCTCTAAAGTGCGGTAAACCCGCCATATAACCTATGGGCGGACCGAAACCGAATGATTGGAACATCGGCTTATTAAGCTCACCCGTATATGGAGGCGGTAGATCACCGTTCAGAACGCGAGCATCTAGCAACTTTCCGTTAGCCTCGGCCTTTATGGCGAAGTGAGAGACGCCGTTAATGCTTCCTTTATTAGGCCTATTGAAGATCTCCCAGTCTATTAATCTACCATTCCCGGCTAATCCAATACAGCCGGTTCCAATCCCGCCAATTGGGAACGAGATTTCTCTAGTTTTATTTGCCCTGTAAATGAAATGGAGAAAAGTGGACTCAGGCTTCTCGGATCTTTTTAAGGCCATAGATTTCTCACCTAAATGTTTGTTATAGTATCATTCCCTCAAGATTTAAATTTAAGTGAACATAGTATTTCGGCATTTAAGTATGCGCCTAATTTGATGGATAAAAAGCATAGATAGGCATCCCAGAAGCGTGAGATAATGAGCTTAGATGCATGGGCGAGGAAAAGGATACACAAAGTGTTGTACGGCGTCGGATATTTTGCGGCCCAAGTTTCCTATCAGTCTTTCGTGACCTTTGTGTTCTTCTTCTACGTTGATGTTCTCAGATTGAATGTGCAGTTTGCATCATTAGGATGGAGCATTTATGGCTTATGGAACGCGATAAATGACCCTATCGCGGGATATATTTCAGATAGAACAAGGACGAGGTGGGGTAGAAGAATACCGTATATAGCCTTTGGAGCGCCTCCTTTAGCAATCTCCTATCTACTTGTTTGGATACCATCAGCTTTCGGAGTATTATCTAGTGATGTTGGACTATTCCTCTATTTCACGCTGACAATTCTACTCTTTGACACGATTTACACTTTTACCATTATAAACTGGATAGCTCTCTTCCCAGAGATGTATCTGGAGCTGACTGAAAGGGCTGAGGCTGAGAATTACGTGCAGATCTTCGGCGTAATTGGGCTCATAGCCGGCATGGCCCTGCCTCCGCTCATATATGGCATGCTGGGCTGGCAGTGGCTTGGAATAATAATTGGAATATTAACCCTTTTAACGCTGATAGTTTGCTCTTTTGCAGTAGGGAGAGGCCGGAGTTTGCTAGTGAGGAAGCCCTACCTTTAAAAGAAGCTGTTAAATCAACTTTAGCCAATAAAACCTTCCTACTCTACGTTATGCCATTCTTTCTACTGCAGTTTTCACTCATTGTTTTAACATCAGTTACACCGTTCTATGCGAAGTATGTTCTTGAGCTTGACAATGTGCAGACATCGATATTTCTTTTAGCAGCTTTCCTGTCTGTTCTGCCAGCACTGGCCCTATGGAGTAAAATAACTGTTTCAGGGGGCACTAAGAAGGCCTTCACACTCTCCATGATGGCGCTGTCTCTAGCCTTAATACCTCTAGCGTTTGCATACAATTTTATAACCGGGCTCATCATAGCCGTGTTTATTGGGATTGGCTTAGCTGGGAACCTTCTTGTGTCGGAGATAATCTTAGCCGAAATAGTCGATGAAGATGAGCTTAATACCGGTAAGAGAAGAGAGGGCATGTATTATGGCATAAGGGCACTCTTCATGAGGTCTGCAATAGTTCTCGAGGCAATAATTGTTGGTGCAGTTCTAACGTATTTTGGATATATCCCCGATTTAATACCGCAACCCCCAATGGCGGTGCTGGGAATAAGACTTCTAGTATCACTTATACCAGTATCTTCACTAATCCTCGGAATTCTAGTATTCATTAAATATCCACTATCAGGTGAAAGATTAAGGTTAGTAAAGGAAAGGTTGGAGGAACTTCACAGAAAGAAGAGGATGATGAAACTTGAGGATGAAGAACTGAAGAGACAATAAACTTATATCGTTTAGCCACACATCTGAGAATTAATGTGCGATATTCTCGTTGCTACGCCAGAGACTACTAAGAATGGATGCATGATCTTCGCCAAAAACAGTGATAGAGATCCAAATGAAGCCCAGATACTTGAATATTTACCTAGAATGGAGCACACCGAAGATAAGGTTCGACTAACATACGTGGATTTTCCCCAGGTAAAGAGAACATACGCGATAGCTATTTCGCGTCCATGGTGGATCTGGGGCGCTGAAATGGGTGTGAACGAATTCGGCCTAGCAATAGGTAATACGGCCGTCTTTACAAGAGAACCTCGCCAGAAGACTGGAATACTTGGGATGGATTTGATAAGATTAGCGCTTGAAAGAACGGTAACATCGAAGGAAGCATTAGATTTTATAATTTCCGTTATTAAGGAGTTTGGGCAGGGCGGCAGCGGAAGCTATGAGCATGAACAAATATATCATAATTCCTTCGTAATATGCGACCCGAATGAAGCCTACGTTTTAGAGACCGCTGGAAAATATTGGGCTTGGAAGAGAATCAGAGGTGTCTACAGCATCTCAAATGCCCTCACAATAGAAAACGACTGGGACTCATCCTCAAAAAATCTTGCGGAGCACGCTGTGGAAATGGAGTGGTGTAAGAGCGAGGGGGACTTCAATTTCGCAAAATGCTACTCAGATAGGTTCTACACGTATTTCGCGCATGGTAAGGAGCGAAGAGCCTACACGCTTAAGGAGCTGAAGGACAAGGAAGGGGAAATAACCTTGGAGGATATTATTAGGATCCTTAGGTCTCATGAGAATTCACCTTATAGGCCAGAGAGAGGCTCTATGAGAGACGTATGTATGCACTATGGTGGCCTAACTAGGCCCTCTCAAACAGCGAGCTCACAAATATCAATGCTCTTTGGAGAGAAACATATACACTGGTTTACAGGGGTCTCAAACCCTTGTCTAAGCATATTTAAGCCCTTTCATTTTGATGCTGGGCTACCGGATCTTGGTGAGAAGCCAACTAACAAGTATAGTTCGAAATCATATTGGTGGAGGATAGAAAGGTTCCATAGGAGATTTCAAACATGTTACCGAGTTTATATAGCGGAATATTCAAGGGAGAGGGATGCGCTACAAGATAAGATTATTATGGAAGCTAATAGGCTGATCAACAGCGGAGAACTAAAGACCCTATATAGGCTTACGGAATCAGCCTTCAAGGAGGAGGAAAATCTCGCAAATAAATGGGATGAAAAGATAAAGCTTGGTAAATTACCCATTATATATGGATATAATTGGAAAAGAGTCAATAATCGGGCGGGAATAAACATTCCATAGCAACTTAAGATTCCAAGGGTGTATAGTAAAAAATCGCACTTTAATGTTAAGCTTGAATAAAACCTTATAGTATCCCTATGATGGAATTGAAAGAATTATTTTGGAAACTCATATTAAAATGGCTGAAAATGCTCATTATATTTATACCTAAACCCGTTTGCCTAGATTACCTTACTAGGGGAGGGGTAGGTTCATATTAGTGAGAAAATAAGGAATTATAATTGAATAAAAATATTATTTTCTAAAACAAAAATTAATTAAAAATTCAACCAATGTTTTTCAATATAACTTACCTTGAATTTTGTAAGGTGTAAAGTACCATACTCGAGTTTTTTGAAAGTCACGTGAATGGGCATTTCTAGTTCTAGCGAGCTTGAGCCTTCACCACCACATTTTCTTAAGGGGCATAGCTAATATTTCTCTGATTTCAAGCCTCTTTGACTTATCCTTACTAAATATGTCACTGGTTTTGCATGCTTTAGCCACTATAGCCGTGTCTGAACCTCTATCTGTCCCAGCAACCGCTATAACGTCTTCTCCGGCATTCAATGCCTCTAGGTCTGAAGCTATCAACACAACTTCTACGCAGACCTTAAAGCCCTGCCCTAGAGTGTAGAAGCTATTCCTTACGGCGTCCATTCCGCGCGCATGGAGAGGAAGATGCGTTTTATCTAAAGGTTTTCCGCCAAACTTTAGGATTTCCTCTTTAAACTCTCGCCTCATTTCTTCATGAGAAACAACTATAACGTTACATACTCCCTTAAGGGATTTAGCAAATTTAGCACCAGTTTCGCCAGATGTACTTGCGACAACAACCGTCTTGATATCGCCTTCTTTAATTCTTCTAAGGACAACTTCTAAAACGGCATCCGTATTTTCCGGTCCGGGTTCTTTAAAGTATAGGATTTGCTTTATAACGCTCATATAATCATATTAATTCTTAAACCTTAAAAAGGTTATTCCATCTGCGTAGACCCCGCGCTTCTTAGCGTATTCAATCATGTATAAAAAGTTATCCGCGTTAGTATTGGCAGATATATTCGCTGAAGCAGATAAAACGTATCCTTTGAGGCCACCCTCAAGTAAACATCTTTCAACCTCAGTAGCAACGTCTTCCGGCTTACCGAACTCAAGTATTCTGGGATCAACATTCCCTACTAAGCATATCTTATCGCCGTAATTCTCTTTAACATATCTCAAACTCATACCAGCGATCACGTCTATACCCTGATACGCGTTAATTCCAGCCTCGACCACATCTGAAAGTATGGGGGTTATGTTACCGTCTGAGTGTAGAACCGCAAAGGCACCTCTACGCTTAAAAGCGTCACACTGCTTTTTAAGCGCGGGTTTTACAAATTTCCTAAACATTTCAGGAGAAAACCATGGTCCACGCTTGTTACCATAGTCTACACACATTTGTATTGCATCCGCCCCCTCATCTATAGCCCAGGCGCCTACTTCTAAAGCATATTTAGTGTTAAAGTCTATGATGGCTTTTACGACGTCCGGGCGCTTATACATCCAAACCAGCACATGCCTAAGTAGATTTGGGTTTGAGACGATGGGCCCCCAAGATCCGTCAGCATCAAATGACAGAAAGAATTTTCCTTTAACCTGTTTAACGAGATATCTTAGAATATCGAAGATTTTAGTATCTACTTTAACGCCGGAGTTTTTGCATTGTTCAAGAATAACGTCTGGGTCATAGATGGCTTCTTCATCCATGTTCCAGAGGGAGCAGCCGGACCACTTATACCTTTTACCACTAATAATCCATATATGTTCATCAATTTTCCTCAAATCTTTAGGCTTAGCCGTATAAGCCGGAACCACTCTTATCCAATCTATTTCCGTGTTCTCATGAAGCTGTATAAGCTCTTTAGCTATATGTCTATTTATTTTATCCAAGTCTAGGCTTTCCATGCTCATTAAATGGTAAACTACATCGGGGTTATGAAGTAATATTGAGTTTACGGGTTTTCTAAGTATGCTTGAAGCTATTATGGGTGGAATATGCATTTCGTAGAGCGGAACCTTATCTGGAGTTGAAATTTCCATAGCCCTTACAACCCTCTCCCAAGAACTCATGCCGCAACCCATAAGAAACCCCTAACAAGGATGAAACTTATATTTTACCAAAACAAATTTTAAATTATGCCTAAATATGTTAAACGGGTTGGACCTAAACGTAGGCTTGAAAACCGTAGGGTTGCCATAATAGTTGCCCATGAATTTGAAGACGTGGAGCTTCTATATCCATTCCTAAGGCTCAGTGAGGAAGGGGCTGAAGTAGTCGTGATTCCAGTTGAAGTAGGGCTTCACCCAAGACCGTCTGTTAAAGGTAAACCTGTAACCGGACGATATGGAACACCTATACCTCTCGAAGTCTTTGAGGAAGGAGGCAGATACGCTGTAAGAAGAATAGACCAGATTGAATTGGAGGATTTCGACGCCTTAATTTTTCCAGGCGGCTTTTCCCCAGACGCTTTAAGGATAATGCCTGAAGTTTTAGAACTCGTTAGAAAAGCGCATGAACGTGGCAAAATTATAGCTGCAATATGTCATGGACCTCAAGTTTTAATATCAGCCGGACTTGTAAAGGGTAGAAGGGTAACTAGCTACGTTGCAGTCAGAGATGATTTAGTTAACGCCGGAGCCATCTTCGTAAATGAGCCCGCCGTTAAAGATGGCAACATAATAACTGGTAGAGTGCCGGACGATCTACCTGAGTTTTGCCAAATGATAATTGATGCTTTGTCATAAACAGTTTATGGAGAGAACTACTTTAAACCAATTTCAATGAAGAGTGAAAGAGAAGACGCTTAACGTTTGGGCACATAAGAGAGGAAAATCACGCTTCACATTAGTTCAAGAAAAGGTTACTCTATGGAGTAAGAAGGAAAATTCTGGGAAAATAGGTGAATTAACTTTACTTCTTTTTTACGTGGTATACTATGTGTTGATGTCTCGCTTATGGGGATAAAAGAACTCACCTTTTCAGTGGGTATTTGCCGTATTTTTTGGCTGCTTCGTACATGGCGAGAAAGTTCTCTATGGGCGTGTCTTGCATAATATTGTTGGAGGTGCCGAGCACGAAGCCGCCTCCAGGAGCGCATATCTCTATTGTCCTC
>JAGTRH010000051.1 GCA_018396795.1 Candidatus Bathyarchaeota archaeon | reverse complement strand
GCTAGATATTATTTGGTTTACTTGATTAATAAGATCGAGAAAAACATTTGCCTTAACTGCAAAGGAGTCATTAAATATATCCTGTATACTCATTAATCTGCATACTCTCCTTTACAATGAATTATCCTCCAACCATATATTTTAGGAGCAATATTCTTATCTTTTAACTATCCTTAATAGAATATTAAGGTGAGTTAAATGCCGATTCAAAAAATCAGTTTTGAGGAAACTTTAAAAAAATTTGTTATTGATCCTCTTCTATGCACTGGGTGCGCCTCTTGCATTATTTCATGCCCATTTAATTGCCTCAATTATGTTAACGGTAGGCCTAAACTCGTTAGCGAATGTAAATCATGTGGTATATGCGCCCAGGTTTGTCCTAGATTCAACCTTTCTATTCAATCCTTAGAGCGCTTTGTTTTTGGAAGGGAACGTGAAGCAAACGAGATATTCGGCGTATATAGGCAGATCGTTGTAGCGCAAACAACCAATAATGAAATTATGAAAGTCTGCCAGGATGGAGGAGTTGTAACATCACTTCTAATATTTGCACTTGATGAAGGTATAATTGAAGGAGCCGCCATCTCCGGCGAGAGCGAAGAAGAACCGTTAAGAGCTGTTCCAAAACTCGCCTTATCGAAAAATGATATAATTAAATGCTCCGGAACAAGATATACGTACTCACCTAATATGCTTGCGCTCAAAGACGGCATCAATAAAAAGATTGGAAAAATAGCTTTCGTTGGAACACCGTGCCAAATACACGCCTTAAGAAAAATTCAGATGCTTCCGCTAAAGAAGTATGCGGATACCGTTGGGTTCGCTTTAGGTCTCTTTTGTAGCGAGAGCTTCACCTATAACGGATTAGTTAAAAACTTTATTCAAGAAAGGATGGAAATTAAACTAAAGGAGGTTGCTAAGATTAATATAAAGGGGAAGTTGCTTCTGAAGATGAAGAATGGTGAAATTAAAGCACTACCATTAAAAGAGATTAGGGAGTATTCATGTAGCTTCTGTAATGTGTGCACAGACTTTTCAGCTGAATTAGCCGATATATCTGTTGGTGGACTAGGACTTGATGGCTGGTCTTTAACGATAATACGCTCTAAAGTTGGCGATGAAATATTCCGAGAAGCTGAATCAAAGGGTGTAATTATAACAAAACCGGTGGAAGATAAACGGCTAATCGATTTACTTATCAAAATGTCAATAAGGAAGCAAGAAAACTCGTTAAAAACCCTTCAGGATAAGCAGCTCAAAAATATTTAGATTTACGGCATGCCAAATCGAGTATTTTTACATTAGAGATTTTATATTAGAGAAATATTAGAATGGGGCTCGCTATGAGGATGGAAAATGCATGATTTTTTGATCAAAAGGTAAATTAGCTTTAATGCATGAATCTTCTGGATTATTTGAGCAAATCCATTATGTGAACTGGTCTTCCTTCTATGATAGATATGTTGGATGCAACACCTATCAACATTGACATGGCGCCTGCCCATGAGTCGGCTAAATACCCAAGTGTATCTTCGGTATCACCTACGAAAAGCATCCTTCTCAGTCGCTCATCTCCGCCGCCATGTGCTCCTTTAGGCTTCCTGATAGTATACGTAATCACTTCTCCTCTTCGATTGTAACATCTAATTAACTGAGATGGTTCATCGGCTCTTTGGCCACTGTGAAACTCTTCAGCTTCTATTCTACCTTCAGTCCCATTTATGGACGCTTTCCATCCCTCATAAGGACTGTGTGCAATTAGAGAATAGGTTAATAAGGCATCTTTTGAGTATTTTACTGTTACTGACATTGTATCATATATGTCAATGTCATCTGCGAAGATGCAGCCATCCCTTATATAGCCATCAAACACCTCGGCCTCAAGATAGAATCTTCTTGCAAATTCGTCTTTAGTTATATCCCAATAGAATTCACATGTCTTCTTATATGGGCATGTTAAGCATCTAACCCAACGTTGCTTTCTGACCGAGCCATAGAATCTTCTCACTCCAAACGCGAAGACAACTTCGGGATTATCCTCGAGCCACCAGTTAACTAGATCAAAGTGATGTGTAGCCTTATGCACCAACAAACCTCCACTATTTCTCATATATCTGTGCCATCTCCTAAAGTAGCTTGCCCCATGAACAGTATCTAGAATCCACTCAAAATCGATGCTCAATATTTCGCCTACGACTCCCTCTCTAATTAACTCTTTTATTCTTGATGCGTATGGCGAAAATCGATAGTTAAACGTCACTATTACTCTTCTTCTCGTTCTCTTCTCTGCTTCTAAAATAGCCTTACATTTTTCAGCATCTATGGTCATTGGCTTCTCAGTTATAGCGTCGCATCCAGCCTCTAATGAACGAATGATGTATTCATGATGGAATCTATCCACAGTTGTCACTATAACCGCATCTGGTTTGCCATCATTTATCATTTTATCGAAGCTATCATACACTGGTATTCCATCGCATTCCTCGCTGAGTATTCTAGCTCTAATTGGATTAATATCATAAACCCCTATAACCTCGGCGTAATCTTTTAGCTCGGTTACTAATGGTTTTGCATACATAAATAATGCCCTACTACTTGCACCAGCTAAAGCATACTTTCTCTTCAAAGACATACCTCCTTATAGATAACTGCTTTTGAGAGCAAAATAAATATTTCAATACATGAGAGCCTTATATTAAAGGGAAAGAATAAAATAATATTTACAAGGATAACCCAATAGATCTTAACAGAATCTTTACATCCACTCTTCCAGCAGTAAATGTTTTACCAGTTTTCTTGTTCACGATCGTGATTTTTGCTGGAGCAAATATTTTAGGATCAATTTTATAAAAGTCTTGACCAGATTCCCTAAATATTTCCGCAAATGTTTTTCCATAATCCTTTGAAGCAGATGAGACAGCTTCCTCAACTATTCCTTTTAAATACTCGTCATCAGGGTGACTTAAAATATAGTATGCGGAGCCACCATATAATATTGAGTCATTTGCCCTACCCATCGACTCAATATCGTTTGGATGCACTGGTAAAATGGGCGCTTGACCAAAAGCATAAAGTACAATTTTAGGGTCTAAACCAAGCTCAACAAGCTTATACATGCCAACTTCTATAATCCTACCTGAAACCTGCGTTAAACCAGCAATAGAGGATGTCGGAGTAACTATTACGAATAAGTTTTCGGGGGTGATGCGGCATGAATCAGCGATCACTTTAATTGCTTCCTCGGGCGGTTTTTTTGATGTCTCCAATACTATCACGGCCTCGCTCGATTCATCCCTGTAATTTATCTTCTCGTATATGTTTTTGGGCTTTAAGGCAAGAGCCCTAGCTGGTCCAGAACCCATAGCCGTATACTCACCGACCTTAATCTTCCAACCAGCCATCTGCGAACCTAGTGTCGAAGTCGACGGATAATCTGTGTAAACGTTTATTAATGGAAATTGCATACCACCCATTTGTATTAACGATAGATAGGTTTCGCCAAGTCCACCCAAGCAGATTCTTGTTATTAACTCTCCTACAAGAAATCCTCCTTCAGCTTTTACTCCAGCATCAATAACATACGCTCCTAAATTGCTTCTTTCAATAATAACATTATATTTATCCGGATTGTTGCAGATTTCTTTAACGATTTTTGCAGCTTCTCTATTTACGCTTGGAACATGCATGTCACTCACTCTACTCAAGGTATTTCTCGTAAAAAGATAAATGCGGATTTCTTAATTTTGATATAAAGAGTTTTCCTTCACCGTTATCGGCAATATCGCCCATGAAACGATAGAAGGGACCGCTTATTTTTTCACCTTCAATATCAACATTAGGTCTTATGCTATCTAGTGTAAATGTTGGAAGAATAGATGGAATATAACCACATATCACTATTCTCCCATTCCTCATTCCACCACCAGCCTTACCAGCGCAATTTCCATGAACTAATATTGTTCCCTCACTCATGTTTACCCCACCGAAGTGCTTAGTTGAACCATACATTCTGATTACCCCACCCCTCATTAAGCACCCAACTTCTCTGCCAGCATCACCTCGTACAACAATTAAACCACCACTCATACCGTCAATGCTCCCACGGTATGGTGCGCCAATATAATCTCCTGCTGAACCCTTAACCTCAATTTTTCCACCTCTTATCGAACCTCCAACCCATGAATCAGCATGGCCGTTAACGATTATCTCACCGCCCTTCATCCCTTCACCTAAATGCATGCCCACATTCCCATCCACAATAATTTTTCCCTTTGTCATGTTCGCTCCAATTCTTCGGACCTTGCTGAAATCGCCTATAAGATTTATTGTAATATTATTGTCCCTTGTTTCCTGTTCAAGTTTTACATCGAATAGATCGCTTAAAATGCGGCTTTTATTGCCTTCCCAGACTTTTAGTTTTAGCACTTCCTCTAAACTCTTTCCGTCAAAAATGTCTGGGGATACACAATCGGCGTAAACGGGAACTTTAAACTTGTATTTTGGAATAACTTGGAAGATTATATTCTACACCCCCGCTCTAACCATTATTGGCTTTGAGACCTTAAGATATTCTTCTGGAATAAAGTAGTTATCAAACTCAACAGTCCAATACTCACGGAATTTTCTTTTTAAATCAATCGAGTTGGTTGAGAGAGATGGCTCAAATTTTATCCAGTAAGTCATTCCATTCGCAACTTTAACTACTTCTCCATTTTTAACAACTATCTTTCCACCTTTTATAGTGTAAGCTGCCTTTGAGAAGGCTTTGCGAATGATTTTATAATTGGTAGACGGATCGATCTTCTTTGGATTGATATCATAAATTGCTATGTCAGCATCAGCATTGATGCCTAAATGCCCCTTAAACTTTAAGCCCAATGCTTTTGCTTGCCCAGCTCTAGTAACGATTGCTATCTCATAAAATGTAAACTCTCTATCTATGCTTGGGAGCAGCGATCTCGCCCTGGCCTTTCTGTTGATCTTCTTGAGGGTTTGTTCCCTCGCTTTTCGGCTCATTAACCAAGATATTACCTTAGGGTATGCTGTAAATGGCCCTCCATTCGGATGATCAGTAGTCAGATAAATTTTCCAGGGATCATTTATAAGGAGGGCCAACTCAAGTCCAATAGACCACATTGTTGCATGTACATAACTCTTCCGCCTATATCTAAAAGGAACTATACCTGAACTTGTTTCAGTTTCAACGTCATGGTTAACCCATTTGTTTCCGCTAAGCTCATAAAGTGTGTATTGCCAAGGTCCATCAGCCGTCATCGTAGTTGTATCTGTAAAAATAACTTGACCCATATCCAGCGTGACGTGATTATGTCCATTAACATATTTGGCTATCTCTTCAGCTCCAGTTTTCATATCACGCCAGCTATCACCTTTAAAAGCACTGAATTGGCAATGTGTAATGTGAATAGTGGGTCTATTTGGATAAGATAGATCCGATACGCAATCCATTGTTTTAATGGTCGTGGAATAATTACCTGGTTGTCCAAGCCTATTCGTATGAACGTGTATTGCGTGTGGCAAATTGAGAATATTATTCACTATACATAACCCGCGAATAATTTCCCTAGGAGTTACATTAAAATATGGGACTGGGTCATCTATGTCCTTAACATTTCTACCGAAACCCCATGCTTCTAAACCTCCAGGGTTAACTATTTTAATCGCGTAGCCTTTAGTCGCCATTATCATCCACGCAACGTGCTCAGCGCACTCCTTAATCAAACCATCCCTCAGATATTCTAAAACAAACCACCAATCTCCCAGAAGTGGAAATGTTGCCTTGTCAACTATGGGCGTATCCTCAAGTTCCTCATGCGTATGTCTCGCCTCCAGAGGCGGCATTGAAGGATTACAAATCATCGTATAACCCATACGCGTATATCTGTAACCCGTTGTAAATGTTGAGGGAATAGAACGACCAACTCCAGACCTAGTAATCGACGTCCTATATTCGAAATCATAGGCGTGATCTTCAGGTCTTAGAAGTCTTCCGGAGTTAACTTCTGATCCAGCTATATGGGAATGTATGTCAACTCCTCCTGGCATGACTATCATTCCTGAGGCATCAATAATCTGCGCTCTATGCTCATCAATCTTCTCAACTATTCGTCCGTTCTCAACGGCTATATCCATGACTTCCCCGTCAATCCCGTTTAAGGGATCATAAACGAAACCATTTTTTACGAGCAAGCTCATAACCGAACTCTTCCAAAGAGCATTAATTACACAAATTTCTAAAATTTAGTTTTTAAACTTATTTAACTATTGCTAAATGAAGGAGAAGAGAAGTAAAATACATTTTGGGTTGGCGGCAAATAGAGCTAGCGGGCGTGTAATGCTATTCTTTCCATCTCATTTCTTCTTTGTATAGCATAACTCTTAAGATCTTTATTTGCTGCTAGAATTATTTCCTCAGCTAAACATTCCTCGAATGGTTTGGGGTTGCTGAACGCAGCTATCCTCGCGCCTTCAGCGATGTGGCGCAGAGCTAGATCAACTCTTCTTTGAGGCGATATGTCAACAGCTTGATGGTAAACTATCCCACCGTACATAATTCTTGTGGTATCCTCGCATGGTGCGGCATTCTCGATCGCTCTAACAAGAACTTCAATGGGATTCCTGCCAGTTTGGAGATATATGATCTCAAAAGTGTTCTTCAAGAATTTTATTGCCCTAGCCTTCTTACCGGCGTTCTTTCCTGGACGCATAAGTTGGTTTACGAGTCTCTCAACAATATTTACTTCAGCCTTAGCAAACCTATGATGTTCATGCCTACCCATAGAGTGTGGTATAATAATGGGTTTAAGTGAAATATATCTCTTAAGTCCTGGGTCCATCACTTCTATGCCTTCGAAACTCCACTTTTCGAAGAGTAAATACTTTTTGTAATCCTCACTCAATGCTTTTTCACCTAACTTAGACATACTGGATTAAGCTGAATTATTTAAGGATTATGGGCGAAAAATGTTTTCTGAAGTTTATTAATTAGCTTTACCTTAAAACAAATATTTTCAGAATTTACCTAGAAGCTTTAACAATATCGCCTTGGCTGAATACAATCTGTTCTCACTTTGCTCATATATTATTGACCTTGGATCCTCAATCACATCCGGACTTATTTCATATCCACGGTGAATCGGCATGTCATGCATTATTAATGCATTACTACCAGCCAAATTCTCCTTATTTAGCTGGTATGGCATCATTAGCTTTACACGCCTTTCCCTTTCTTCAATGTACCTTGGGTCCAGAAAGAATTCCATGTCAACCCACGTATCTGTGTAGATGAAATCTGCATCTTTAACAGCTTCTTTTAGATCTAGCGTAGTTTTCCAGTGTCCGGTTTTCTTAGCTTCCTCGAGAAGCTCATCATCTCTTGATGGCTCATTAAAAATTGGCGTTATAGTAGTTATTTCGATCCCGACTTTTGTACACGCTTCAATCAGAGAATTACATACATTATTATGTATGCCGACATAGACGAGTTTTAACCCCTTCAATGTACCTTTTTTCTCTTTCATTGTTATTAGATCCGCTATCGCTTGGGTTGGATGATATTTTTCATCGCATCCATTTATGACAGGAACCCGCGAAGCCTCAACCATAACTTTAAGATCGGAATTTTTTAATAGCCGAGCTAATATGCAGTCAACATTTCTTGAAAGATATTGTGTCTCGTCGTATATATCTGCTAGTGTAAAGTTTGTTGCTCTCCAATCCATAAATATTGCGTGTCCACCCATCTGCGTCATAGCAACCTCGAATGATACTCTTGTTCTGGTTGATGTTTTCTGAAATATCATAGCTAGAGTCCTACCGCGTAAGGAGGTACAGTATTTCTTTGGATTACGTTTTACCTCTATGCCTTTATCTATAATCTCAATAATCTGCTGGCCAGATAAATCTTTAAAATTTATCAGATGCATACTTGACTTACCCTCCAAACTAAACTTATAAAGTTTCACTATTATTAAGTATTATCACGGTCGACGGCAAGATTTTTACATTGAGAGTGGCATATACTTCTTTTGGAGGGTTCTTCTTGAATGCCGGCAGCCATGAAGATTTGAAAGCCATTAGAAATGAGATGGCTAGGTTAACGCTCGAGATAATTCGTCTATCCGGTGAGAGGCTTGCTTTAGCCAGAAAAATAGGTGAGATAAAGGCTCAGATTAATGCGCCTATAGAAGATCCTTTGGTTGAAAATGAATTGAAAATAAAAGTCGTGAATTTTAGCAAGGAGCACGGCATAGATGTAAATTTTTCGCTAAAGCTTCTAGACTTATTGTTAAGTGAATCTAAACGTATACAGCAGGGTATCGTAAAATCTAAACTCAAGATTTCGTAAAGCTTTAAATTTGGAGGTTTTGGGTTTGCTTGTTGCGATAATTGGCGGAGCCGG
>JAGTRH010000050.1 GCA_018396795.1 Candidatus Bathyarchaeota archaeon | reverse complement strand
CGACCTGAATAATGCTTTCTCAGCGCCTAAAACTTGAACGGTGCTTGCTGGCAGCTTAGCAAGGTTCTCAAGTCCGCCTGCAAGCGATATTAACCTGGCGCCTAGGGATGAACCAGCTAATGCCCTAATATTCGGGGCAACTTCCTCCATTAATACATCAACATAATTTTCCAAGTTTGACCTAAATTCGTAAAGCTGTAAAATATTGACGGTGAACTTCCGAATCTGCTCTATATCCATATCTTGTAGATCAGCGCCCATAGATGCTCTTGCAGACTCCACAATCTGCATTGCCCTATTCCTCGGAAAACCCTCCTTCTCTAATCGTTCAATCGAAAAGTTTTCTTTGCATCCAATTGAGTAAACAAGCCTAGCATATGTTTCATGCTTATCTACCAAGCGACTTAGCTCCGGAAAATGGATACCATACCACTCTCTTAAGCGGCTCATGAATAGGTTCAGCGTTTGGTCTAAATCATCAAGCGCTTGAACCGCTTGAACCACAAGCAGATCTCTCTTCTCGGTAGCCCTCCTAATCCTCATTTTTGAAAGTTCTATTGTTACATCGCGAATCCACCGTCTTATCTCAGCCGGCTCTTTAATGAAGCCGAATTCAACACCAATATCACCCATCCTTTCACGTAGCTTCTCACTTAAATCTACTAGAACCTTAGTTTCCACATTTACATCAAGATCCTTTTTTATAGCATCTGCCAGATCAGGGTTCTCGACAATGAAAATCCTAAAATTCTGTTTTTTCAATCTTTCCACTAAATTTTTTATCTCTGGTATAGGCTTTCCTTGCTCAAGGGTAAATAATTTCTCAGCAATTATAGTTGAGTCTCTAACAAAGATTTCTTTATCTACTATTTCTCCTTCCTCATTTAAGCCTAAAATCCCTATAACGCTCGGTATTACGGCAACCTTCAAATTGCTCACCGCATCAATGCTTCATTAATGATAATGAGATCCACATAAATATGTATTTGCCAAAACAATATTACATTAAAGTAGCAAGTTTCTCCTTTAGAAATGGTGAGATGGATGAGAATTGAGTACGCTAGCTCTATTGACTTGGGAATGCGGGTATCTAGGCTAAATCTGCCAAATCCAACAATGCTGGCATCAGGCATACTCGGGATGTCCGCTGAAACATTAAGGGAGGTTGCTAACGCTGGGGCTGGAGCCGTTGTAACAAAATCGATCAGCCTTAAACCGAATAGCGGATACCCAAATCCAACGGTAATACAAGTTGAATGCGGCCTCTTAAATGCTGTCGGACTCCCAAATCCAGGAGTATACAAGTTTATAGAAGAGATAAAAGCGCTAAAGGATATCAATGTTCCTCTGATAGTTAGCGTTTTTGGCTTTTCACCAGAAGAGTATGCTGAGGTTGCAAGATTAGCGATTGAAGCTGGAGCAAACGCTGTAGAACTTAACCTTTCATGCCCACATTTTAAGGGTACAGGAGCGGAGATTGGGCAGGATCCAGACATGATTAGGTTGACAGTTAAGGCGGTTAAAGACCAGGTTGATAAGCCAGTATTTGCTAAACTAACCCCGAATACCGCGCATATAGTAGATCTAGCCGAAGCCGCTGTTTCAGCGGGCGCTGACGCTATAACCGCAATAAACACGGTGAAAGCTATGGCAATAGATGTCGAGACTTTCAAACCTATACTAGCTAACAGATTTGGCGGTTTATCAGGCGCCGCCATAAAGCCGATAGCTGTTAGGTGCGTTTATGAGATTTACGAGGTTGTTAATGTTCCAATAATTGGCTGTGGAGGTGTAAGAGACTGGAGAGATGCTGTTGAGCTTATGCTTGCTGGAGCAAGCGCAATCCAGATAGGTTCATCAATAGCTTTAGATGGTCTATCTGTATTCAAATCGATCTGCGAAGGCATACACGCGTATCTTGATAGGAAAGGTTTTAGGAGTGTGAAAGAGATTGTCGGACTGGCACATAAAAAATAATATACTAAGAGTTGTAGAAATACTGGATGCTAAATTAGAAAATCCGCATGTTAAAACAATATCTTTTAAAGACGAGCTTTGCGCATCAGCGGAGCCGGGACAATTTGTTATGATATGGATCCCTGGTGTTGATGAAATACCCTTGAGTATTTCATTTACCAGTCCATGCGGGGTCTCATCTGTAACCGTCGCTGAAGTTGGTGAAGCGACAAAAGAGCTCATCAAAATGAAAGCTGGTGACTTAATAGGTGTTAGAGGCCCGTTTGGCTTAGGTTTTAAGCCTATTGGTAAAAGGGTGCTTTTAATTGGTGGTGGAACAGGCATGGCTCCTCTAATGCTACTAGTAAACAAACTTATAGAGGAAAATATCGAAGTGACCGTTATTGAGGGAGCTGAGTCCTCGAAAAAGCTAATTTTCTTAGACGCATTAAAGAATTTATCCAAGACAAAAGAAATTGGAGTTTTATTTGCAACTGAAGATGGAAGTTATGGAGTAAGAGGACTTGCCACTGATTTAGCCAAGGATTTATTACGCCATAAAAAATTTGATGTAATTTATACGTGTGGACCGGAAAAAATGATCCGTGAGGTTTATGAATTATCTAATAAGTATTCGATTGATTTACAAGCAAGCTTAGAGCGCTACATGAGATGCGCTATAGGGATATGTGGAAGTTGCATTATAGGAAGATATAGGGTCTGCAGGGATGGGCCAGTTTTCAATAAAGAAAAAATTAAGGAAATCGAAAATTACCTTGGTATTTTAAAGTATAACGAGAGAGGAGAGAAGGTTACACTCTGAGCTATTTTTCGATTCTTGCATCCTTTAAACTGCTAGTTTTAGTATCTTATACTATCCGAAAAGGAAACCTTCTATTAAGAAGATTTAGCAAGTCCATGCGATGCGGGGTTAATCTTCCTTCTCCTCATTCAATTCATCTTCGATTCTTCTTAAGATTGGTGCCTCTTTGGTTTCTAGCTGCCTATTTCCTATGATTCCCCGAACCTTTTTAGGGTTTGGTACACCATATAAAGAAAAATATGTTGCGGCTCTAGGTCTACTTACGCTTTTCTTTCCGCCGAAGCTTATGCCTAAAACTCCCTTCTTGACTGGTGCTGCGGCGGATGTGGAGACCAAAGCTGCATCTTCTCCTAATCCTAGGCTGGATTCTGAGACGGGTATGATTGTGCCATAATTAAATATTCTGCCTAGTAAGCTTTGATCAATATAGATATCTGTTATCTTATCATACATTATTTCTCGAACTTCTTTACTAATGAACTTCTTGACCGTAATAATTCTGTAATTTGTTAGGAAATACTTGTGTCCGCGACGGTAACTCTCTATTAAGAAGAAACCTATTATCGACGAGAATGCTAAAACCAAGATTTTGACCGCTGGTTTAGGGATTATTGCTAACTCGGAAGAGGCGAATAGATACACTTCGGCTAGAGTCCCGGCGGTCGCTATAAGAATCATGTAAATTAAGGGCATTTTGCTAATCCATAAAACGCCTATAAAAAGCCCTGTTAAGACTAAAGCGGCCCAAAAAACAATAAATAGAACTAGGTTTTCTGGTTCTATTCCAGGAATAAAACCAAATAACATGTTCAGAAAACTCATAATATTTGGATTCGACTTCATATATCCATAAAACCAATAGAGCGCTACCGCCAGCAGGATCAGAAGCACATCTGCAAAATAATACTTTATGAAGGAGAGTGGATGGGGTTTAAGAAGAACATCTATTTTCTCATCTTTCAAAAGTTCGAAATCGTAATCTTTAGCCACTCTTCTCACTCACACACTCTAATATAGCGGTCAAGTAAATAACTTTTTTCAAGATGGAAGGAAGACGATTAGAGCTGAAGTTATTGGCTGAATAATCGAAGTGTTTTTCTCAACAAATAACAGCGGATAATAAGAGAGTACAGCTATTGTAATTGGGATCCAGTCTTTCTAAGCCAAATCTTTAATGTTTCACCAGCCAAATTATATGTCGCTAAGTGGGCTTCTCCAGGCGGTTTCCCTCTCCTTATTATGACCGAGAGCGTTTCAGTAGCTATATATTCTCCAAAGTTTTCAAAGACTTCGGTTAAGATTGGTCCAGCCTCATAGTATGTTTCAATTAAATCAGCTATATTGAATCCAGCATCTTTTCTCTGGTTTTGTATTCGTCTAACAATGTCCCGTGCAAGCCCCTCCATTTTGAGACTTTCAGGCATCACGGTGTTTACACCAACAATTATGCCCTCTTCCTCAGAAATTGAATAGCCGCTTCTAGGCTCTTCGATTATTTTTAGTTCCTCTGGCATTACCTTTATCTCCTGGCCATCAATTATCAGATTTAAACTTTCGCCTCTACTTAAGAGGCTAATAACTTCTTGTGCATTAATATTTGCAATCGCTTCCTGAATCTTTGGGAATAATCTACCGTATTTTCTGCCAAGAATTTCAGGAACGGGCTTGATTACGTAATTAATTAGATCGCTTTTTTCGGTTGTTGTAGATAAACTTTTAACATTAAGTTCGTCCATTATTAAGTTCTTGAATCTATCCACGTGATTAAGTATATGGCTATCAGCAATAATCTTAGCTTCGGAAAGAGGTTGACGTAATTTAATACCAGCCTTACTACGCGCCGAACGTCCCAGACTGCAGATTTTAATTACTAGATTCATCTCTCTCATTAATTCTTCGTTAATCATCTTTTCATCTGCAACCGGCCAGTCATTATGGTGGACGCTCTCCGGAGCATTTGGATCAACGCTCCGCACAATGTTTTGGTAGATTTCTTCCGTTAAGAATGGTATGAATGGTGCGAGAATTTTAATGAGCGTTGTTAAACATGTGTAAAGTGTTGTATATGCAGCGTTTTTATCCTCATCCCGCTCGCTCTTCCAAAACCTTCGTCTAGATCGTCTAATATACCATGTTGAGAGATCATCGACAAACCTCTCTATTGAGATTGCTGCATCATATGGATTAAAGTCTTCAAGATACTTAGTAACATCTTTAATAAGCATATTAAGCTTTGAAAGTATCCACTTATCTAATTGTGACAGTAAATCGGCGGGAACGGAATTCTTAGGCGTCCATTCATCTAGATTCGCGTAGGTAACAAAAAAGCTGTATACATTCCATAGCGGAATTAAAAAGCGCTTTTTTACTTCATCAGCTCTCCTGTAGCCGAACAAGAGATTCAATTCTGGTCTAGTTGTACAATATATCCAGCGCATAACATCTGCGCCCATTTTTTCGACAGCTTCATCAAACCATATTACGTTGCCCCATGACTTATGCATCTCTCGTCCATACTCGTCTAAGACGAGCCCATGCCCAAAACAAACCTTGAATGGAGGTTGATCCTCTAAAATTGTGCTCATTGCAAGCATAGCATAGAACCAATTTCGAAACTGCCCAGGAAGTGATTCACAGACGAACTCTGCTGGAAACCACTTCTTCCAGTATTCACGATCAAATCTGTAACTGAGCGTTGAATACGCAACTATACCAGCATCAAGCCATGGATTTCCAACATCAGGTATACGCGTCATAACCGCACCACATTTTGAACACCTTATTTTAACGGCGTCTATCCATGGTCTATGTGGTGTGTGCCCCTCAAAGATCTCCCATCCCTCTATGGATCTAGTCTTAAGCTCTTCTCTTCCGCCTATGACCTCAAAGTTTCCGCATCTAGAACACTCCCATATTGGTAGAGCTAAACCCCAGTAGCGCTTTTTAGATATCATCCAATCCTCCATATTCTGGAGCCAATTCAATTCATGCTGTAGCCCATACTCAGGAATCCATCGAACCTTTTTAGCAACCTCCATTATCCGGTATCTGAGGTTTCTAGCCTTTTCTTCTTCTGTAACCTCTTCTAGGGGTTTATTAAGCTTCTGACCCATAGATATAAACCACTCATCAACTAAGCGGAAGACCAGTTCACTTCCACAGCGCCAACAAACAGGATATCGATGAATATATTCCTCAACTTTAAAGAGAAGACCCTTCTCCCTCAAATCACCAATAACTGGTTCCGCAGAATTGTAAACATGTATACCAGTGAACTTACCGAAGCCTTCAATGAATACGCCAAACTCGTCCAATGGGGCTACCGTTGGTAGATTATGAATCTTTCCGAGCTCAAAGTCTTCTTTACCGCAACCGGGTGCTATATGAACAATACACGTTCCTTCTTCTTCACTCACCTCATCCCATAATATAACTCTATGTGCGTAAACAGCGCCAGAATACTTTTCTGCGGGGAGGTCATCAAATGGGCCGTCGTACGCCCATCCCTCCATCTCGTAGCCCCTAATTTCTTCGATAATTTCGTAGCTTCCTTTGGGTAGAATTTTTTCTAGGGATGGTTTACCCAAATAAAAGTATTCATCTCCAAATTTGACTTTCACGTAAGTTATATCTGGATGCACAGCGGCCGCAACATTAGATGTTAGGGTCCAAGGTGTGGTCGTCCATATAAGTAGTGACTCACCCCTTCTATTTCTTAGTGGAAATTTAACGGTTAAACCTAGATGAGTTAGCTCCCTATATCCTTCAGTTACAATTTCATGCTCAGATAAAGCTGTTGAGCACCGCGGGCACCATGGCATAACGTCTCTACCCCTATAAATCCACCCTTCCTCATAGCACTTTTTGAGAAGGGCCCAGATCATATAATTGTTCTCATCTGAGAATGTAAAATATGAGCCGCCAATCTCTTGGGAACCCAGCAGCCCAACAATCCTCTCAACGGTGTCGGTAACTGGACCGTTAACTCCCTGGATAGTTATTATTTGATCTGGTTTTTCAAGACAATCTGCTAGATACCTCAACACGTTAGGGTCATTCCAATCCATCCAATAGCCCAAGCGTATAGATTGTTCAGTCTGTTTCGCTGCATAGCGTAAAACTCTCTGCTTACATTTCTTAACGAATTCGGCTATTCCATAGGCCTCGATATCTTTTTTAGATTTAAAGCCCAGCTCTTTCTCAACTTCAACTTCAACCCATAATCCTTGGCAGTCAAAACCATTTTGGTAGCGTAAATCGTAACCTTGCATGGCTCTAAATCTCTGGAATAGATCCTTGTATGTACGGCCCCAAGCGTGATGGACACCCATCGGATTATTAGCGGTTATAGGCCCATCTATAAAGGAGTAGGGTGTTTTACCTCTATTTAGGGCTACACGTTTCCTAAAAGCATCTATATCAGCCCAAAACTTCAGTATTTTATGCTCAATTTTTGGAAAGTCAACGGATGGCGGGATCTCCCTGAACATTCGCATCACTCCTTAGAAAAACGCAAAGATCAAATATAAAACTAACTATGGAATGTAGCAGATGTGAACAATTTAAATAACCAAATTGAATCGCTTGAAAATGTGGCGGTCACCTCTCATCTTCAGCACCATCAAAATACATATTAAGCCGAAAATATAAAATTATAGCTTTCTCAACAATTTTAAGGGTTCTAGAATTATAAAAGATAATTTTTAATCGTTAGTTTTTCATCAAAGAAAAATCTGGTCTCCCCCATTGTCTTGATCTCTAATGATTTTATTTTCGCTATTATTGGAAAATCCTTTACTACCTCACCAAGCACTAAACAATGGTGTGGTGGCAGATCGCGAACTATGGACACTGTTGTTTCAGCGTCAACTCTTGCGGCTCTAGAAATAGTCTCTAAATCATGTTCATTTATAAAATTGAAGAGGAATATATTATCTGCTTGTCGATAAATATTCTCCTTTATCGTGTTTGGTTGATTCGTTATGAATGTCGTGAAAACCCCGAAATGTCTCATTCTAGTAACTATGTCATCCCAGTATGTTTCTTTAAGATATAAGTGGGCTTCTTCAGCAAACAAAAAGACTGCTCTAATCTTCCATTGTGAAAGTAAATCTTGCAATTTTGCAAGTATATACTCAACGATTATTTGCCGATCTATTGTGGAAGAATTGCTCAAATCAATCACCACTGCTCCACCCCCATCCCGCTCAATTTTCCTGAAAAACTCCTCAAAATCAATAGATTCCGTAGAGTTATCTGTGAATAAATTAGTGTGAAGAAGTGTATAATATCGTGAGAATAGGGCGTCCTTAACTTGCTGATTGCACTGCCACCTTCTGATGGCTTCCCCTAATTCTTGCAGCGATAACATATTTCGTTCCTCAAGAAAGCGCCAAATATGCCTAAACTCACGGGATGAAGTTCCAGGAAGATCTAGAGCGTGAACGAGTATTCTCATCATTACGGATAGGCTTGTCTGTGCAAGAGTTACTTTAAAGTTTTTACCTGGCATTAAAACGTGAATTTTCTCAGAGAATTTATTTTTCTCGCCATTAATGTTCATACCTAAATTTTTGTATTCGCCGTTCAAATCTAATACCACAACTGTTGCACCATACTCCACGAGACCTAAAACTAGGAGCT
>JAGTRH010000005.1 GCA_018396795.1 Candidatus Bathyarchaeota archaeon | reverse complement strand
TAGGCCTTCAAAGTGATCGAGAACATTTAATATTAGAAACCCGATTTTTGTTGCGTTAAGCCCTATTGTGGCATAAGTGTTCTCATAATACCATCCCGATCCCCATATGGTTCCCAGCTCGGTCTCTGCAGAGACGTAATGCATATTTATTTTCGGGATTAAAGCGTTTAACAATTCTTCCCTCCATTTATTCTCTACAGGATTATATGCTCCAAAACCCGAGCAAAATTCCCAATAGCACCAAGCGATTCCTCTTTTCTCGGCTTCTCTGGCCACGAAATACGTCCATCTAACTCTGGAGTTCATGTCCGCTTTACTGTAAGCTCCAAACTCTCCTAGAAACAATGAAATATTTCCGTGCTTCATGGCCCATTGTACCGCTATATCTAACTCATCCCTAATTTGCTTCTGCTCGAGCTCTGTTCCCAACCATTTCCTGCCAACTGGTGGAGGCGAGTCAATCCACTCGGCGCCTTGATGAGTGAACTCAAACGGAGTATAAAAATGAAATGTAACTATTATATTTCTATCCCCTGGTAATATTAAATCCTTCAGATTATAAACGTTGTTCCAGTTAGATGGTCCAACCACAATCTTCCTTATAGGATTAGTTTCCCTTATAATTCTAATAACATCCAATAGAAACTCATTCCATAATTCGCTTGTTAATGAATCATGCGGTTCATTAAGCAGTTCAAAATAGAGGTTTTCAGGATAATTCTTATAATGCTCAGATATCTGCCTCCAAAGAGCTAGAAAACGGTCTTTATGCCCCCGAGGATCCTGCATTATCTCATCATAATGATGAATATTCAACACAACAATTAAATTCTGCTCCAGCGCCTTACTCACAACATGATCCACTCTGCTGAAGAAATCCTCGTCAATCTTATATGGTGGTTCCTCCTCAGCGTGAGCTGACCACTTTATCGGGATCCTAACGGTGTCGAAGCCAGCCTCTCTTATTATACTTAAGTATTCATCTTTTATGTAAACTCCCCACATACCCTCCTTGGGAGCCTCAAGAGCATTTCCAATATTTATTCCTCTTTTCATCTTTAGTGTAGGCTCCATATAATGGCCATTAGCAGGCAGCTGTCCACAATAAGCATTCCCCAGAACCACAAAGCATAAAACTACAATTAATACTGGAAAAAGAATGAAAATCTTTAAACCTGATTTTTTCATCCGACGAAAATAAATCCAATAAATTTTTAATTCCTTCAAAGTTTAGTCACCTTAAATGGCTTGGGTTTCTGAATTACTTTAAGCGTTTTCTAAAAACATTATTTAAAGAAATTTTAAATATTTATGCAAGTATTTTTATCATTCAATAAGTTAGTAGGGAGACTTCTTTATATGGATTTTGGAAATCCTTTACTTAAAAAGTATAGTTTAATACCTGCTACTTTAACCCCCATGGACAAGAACTTTAATGTTGATTACGAGCAATTGAATGAATATGTGAGGTGGCTTATGAAATTTGGTATCGGTGGCCTCGCGGTTAATGTCGATACTGGTGAGGGGCCGCATTTATACCCTGAAGAGAGAGTCGGGATACTCAGGGCGTTCGCCTCGTTTGCTAAGGGCAAGGTTCCGATAATTGCTGGTTTACATGCGCGAAACACGGAGGAGGCCGTAAAACTAGGTTTAGAGGCAAAGGAGGCTGGTGCGGATGGACTGCTAGTTTTTCCACATTCAGCATTCATCGGCGAACCGTCTGAAGACATCATATATAGTTATCACTATGAGTTATCGGAGAGAGTTGGCTTACCCATAATATTATTTCAGCTGCAGCCAGCATTAGGCGGTGTAGAATATAACCGTGAAGTTTTACTCAAGCTTGTTAGAATAGAGAACGTTATAGCGATTAAGGAAGCATCCTTTGACGCAAAAAAATTTGCTTATACAGTCCGCATCTTGAGCAATGCCCCCAGAAGAATTACTATATTGACTGGCAACGACAACTTCATTTATGAATCACTGATCTTAGGTGCTGAGGGAGGGCTCTTGGGCTTCGGGACGATTGCAACAGATAAGCAGGTTGAAATGTTTAGGTTAGTTGCGCAAGGCAAGCTTAAGGAGGCTGGCGAAATATGGAACGAGATTCTGCCGCTGGAAGAGATAATTTTCTCTCCGCCAGTTAGAAATTATAGAGCGCGCCTAAAAGAGGCCTTAGTTATGTTAGGTATACTGAAAACACCATACGTTAGGCCGCCTTTACAGCCAATTTCCGAAGAGGAAAGAAAATCTATTAGAAAAGCTCTTAAGGACTTAGGGATGCTCTAGGAGGGCAACTTATTCGTACTATTTCAAAATTTTATGGCATGTGAGAAAAAAGGCTATATCAACCATGTGGATTTAACTTCATATATCTCTAGAAGACCAACCTTAGTCCTTCCGCCTTTACTGTAGACCTCCAGCAATCTTTTTGAATTATCAAAAATGGTCCCAACGGGCATTATGATAATTCCGTCATTTCCAAAGACTTCAATAGATGCCCTATCCACGAGAACTTGGAGGCGAATCCTTCCATCATTAGACCTAAGAGATGCACGCTTATCTAAACAGATAACTTCTTCCAGCATAGCATTATATGTGACTGGCACACCTCGTATAATGAAGCCGAATTCTGATGCGCTTTCGATATGAAATTCTCCACGTATATCGAGAAGTTCACTGCTTAATTTTTCTGATAAATCTACTTTACTAGATAAGTAAAAGTTTTCCTTAACTAATCTTTTATGATGCAGCCTCTGAATCTCCCTAACTGGTTTTCCAAGTAAGCGCACTCCTTCCCTTGTTTTCTGAAGCGTGAGTTCGCATGGAAAGGTCATCTGCTGATTGAAAGGCATGCCTGGTAATCCATCTCTCATCCTTAGCCAAGATATTTGGATCCTCCACCGATCCTCAGGCGGCATATCATTCCATGTTTGCGCGGCGTAACTGTCCCCCCAATATAATCTCTGAGGTGTAGTTTCTTGTTTGAATTCCCTTCCATCGAAGGAGCCTAAAATATACCGTCCGTCGGCAACCCAGAATACCCACTTAGTATTCTGTTTATCTCCATTAATTGGTAGTTCAAACATGTCGGGACATTCGCTGGCAGCTGGAACCGTAATCCTGCAGAGTCCCTCCCAATTCTTGAGATTCCGTGAAGAAAACAATCCGTAATCATTCTTATCTAGGTAAAGGACCATTACCCACCTTTGAGAGTGCTCGTCCCAAAATACTTTTGGGTCTCGGTTCATTCCAGCAACATTGGGCAATACAGGGTTTTTCTCGTATTTCCTCCATGTTCTACCTAAATCATTGCTATAAGCAATGGATATAGTAAAAGGACGGCCTTTAGATAGAGAAGAAGTGTTTCCAGCTGATGTATAAATAAGTATAATAGGTGGGTTATCGCCGATTTGAAAACCTGCCGTATTCTTCCAGTCTACTACAGCTGAGCCAGACCATATGGTTCCCATTTCATCCGGTTCAAGAGCGTCGCCTATCTCTCTCCAGTGAAGTAGATCAGCGGCAACAGCATGACCCCAATGCATGTTTCCCCATCTGCATCCATAAGGATTATGCTGATAAAAAAGATGGTATTCACCACCATAATAGACGAGACCATTTGGGTCGTTGATCCATCCGCGGCGAGATGTGAAGTGAAATTGGGGGCGATATTGCTCCCTATATAAGCTCGGATACAATTCATTGGTTAACTCGTCACTTTGAATAATAGACTCCATAATGTTAGGTGGAAAATCGCTATCTTCGACCTCAACTATGACTCTTCTGCCCTTATATGTGCTAACATCTGAGAAGACCCAAAAATCAGGCTGCGAATATTATGGATCACATGTTGAGGGTAAACATGAGGTTTACAGGTATCGATGCGGTCATGCCCTTGTTGACATAAGCGTGGCTTCTAACGGCTCTTCTTGCATCCTTGGCTTTTCAGCAGCTTCCCTAAAGAACCTAAATTATAAATTTCCGCTAGAGATCGAGCTTGACGCTGGAAAACCAGTTAAAGTTTTAGCTTTAACCACGCATAAGGACTCCGCCAAATACTACTCAAATGCATTCGGATACTATAATCAATTCGCCATAGGAAAGGAGCCGAGGGGCCCTAAGCCGCCGGATGATCCAGAGTATCCCCCGGCGTTAGGCTATATTGAGCATGAAGAGTACATGCGCGGATACCCGTGCTGGGCCTATCCGATACTCTCTGAGAGTCTTGAGAGCATACCCTATTATAGCATCTTTATGCTAGCAAATTACAGCGATAAATACATGGCTCTACTCACACTTACAGATAAAACAACAGCATATTTATGGCCCAGCCTCAAGATTAGGATCTTCTCTGGAAAGAGCGCTAAGAATATCAAGTTAAACCGGATTGCATCAATAGCTATAGATGAAGACCCCTATAAAGCCATTGAAAATTGCGTTAACTCCGCGTCTTCATTTGTGTTATTTAAACCTAGAAAAGCGAAGAAGCAGCCTAAAATAATGGATAAGATTGGCTGGTGCTCCTGGAATGCCCTCTTAACCGATGATCTATCTCATGAAAATATAACTAAAATAGTTAGCGGTCTGCTGAATAGGGGTCTCAGGGTAGGCTGGGTTATAATAGACGATGGGTGGCAGGATGAGACGAGAAAGGAGGGTTGGCCTCGTAGAATTTTAAGAAGGTTATCTACAAATGAGCGTTTTCCAGAGGGTTTGCGCGGCGTCGCTGACGACCTGAAGAGACTTGGCGTTGATTTAGTGGGATTATGGCACACAATAAATATTCATTGGAGCGGCTTTGAGGAAGGCTTATCTAGGGAGTTAGGCGTTAGAGGGTACTACTCAAAATTTAATGAAAGCTATGTTCCTCCACCAATTATGAGCGAGGCATTTGAGTTTTACAGGGGGTTCTTTTCTTGGGTGAGGAATAACGGTATAGACCTTGTTAAAGTGGATAATCAATGGGTTATCCACGCATTATATCATGAGGCGTCAATGGTTGGCGAAGCCGCAGGGAACATTGAATTGGCATTGCAAGCGGCTGTATACGCTAACGGCCTAGATGTATTAAACTGTATGAGTATGGCTCCGGAGAACTACAGCAACTTTCTATTCAGTAATGTTATGAGAGTATCCATGGATTACATTCCATTCTGGAAGGCTGACGCGAAGCTTCATACAATCTTCAGCGCATATAATGCCCTATTATTCAGTCACATAGCGTACCCAGACTACGATATGTTCATGTCATACGATCCGTACGCAAAGGTTCACGCTGTTGCCAGAGTATTTAGCGGCGGCCCCGTTTATATAACGGATAGGGAAACCGATAAGACGGATATTACCTTACTCAAGCGCTTCGTTCTACCAGATGGAAAGCTAGTTAAAGTCGATAGACCAGCCCTACCAACAAGTGATGTCCTGTTTAGGGATCCATATAACGAGCCTGTTCTCCTTAAGATGGCCTCGGAGGCTAATGGAAGCATATCTGTCGCTGTATTTAATGTTAATAAAATTGGGGGCAAAATAGAAGATTGTATATCACTTGATGCGCTCCCTTTCCCAGTTGAATGCGGAGATTACGTGTACTATAAAGTATTCAGCGGCGAATGCGGTCTACTTAAGCATAATGAAAAGCTGAGCGTCTCTCTTGATGAATTAGATGTGGAGGTGGTAAACCTAGTACCAGTCAAGGGTGATAAAGCAGTTATAGGGCTAAAAGAGTATCTACTCCCAAGGTTCCCAGTTAAGATTCTTACTATGCCTGAAGGAAGAATTATAGTTGAGAGCTTAGTCCAAGGTACGCTCTTATACTATGCTAATGGAGCATTCAATGAATCTAAAGTCAAAGAGCATTCTATTACAGAGATATAGCGCATTTCTCCTCTCTCTTTTTATTTACGTGCAGATTTAGATTCATTGTTTTCTACAGGTTATCACCGGAAGACTCATTTAGGTTTAAGATTATATTTTCATCTTTGGAGGAAGATTAAGGCAGATGATGGTCGGTATCGTTGGTAAGCCAAATGTTGGTAAATCAACGTTTTTTAGTGCAGCAACGTTAGCAACAGTTGATATTGCAAGCTACCCCTTCACAACAATAAAACCTAATAAAGGTATCGGGTACTTTAGAACCCAGTGTGTTTGCAAAGAACTTAACGTTAAAGATAACCCTGTAAACTCAGTCTGCGTAGATGGAGTAAGACTTATACCAGTTGAATTAATTGACTGCGCGGGTTTAGTTCCAGATGCATGGCAAGGCAGGGGGCTTGGAAACCAGTTTCTCGACGAGATAAGAAAGGCCGATGCCCTAATACACGTTGTTGACGCATCAGGCTCAACGGATATCGAGGGCAGACTTGTGAAGCCTGGGATGCATGATCCACTTGAGGATGTGAAATTTCTTGAGAGAGAATTAACTATGTGGTTTGCGCAGATTATGAAGAGAGACTGGCCTAGAATTGCTAGAACTGTTGAATCCGGGGCCGCTGATTTATCTTCGCTTCTCGAAGAAAGGTTAAGCGGTCTAGCAATAAAGAGGAGGCATATACTTGAGGCGCTGAAGATTACGGGATTAAGTGGTGATAAACCGACAAGATGGAGCGAAGATGACTTCCTAGGTTTTGTTGATGCCTTAAGGAGAATTTCAAAGCCAATGCTTATAGCAGCAAACAAAATGGACCTACCCTTTGCGGAGGAGAATTTTAAGAGACTTAGGGAAACTGGCTACATTGTTGTGCCATGCTGTGCTGAGGCAGAGCTGGCCCTAAGAAGGGCAGCCGAGAAGGATCTGATTAGCTATGTGCCTGGAAACTCAAGCTTTGAAATAAAGGATCCGACGAAGATTACTGGGAAACAGGTGGATGCGCTTAAAGCGATTAAAGATAAGATACTCAGTAGGTATGGGTCAACTGGCGTCCAAGATGCCATAAACGCGGCCTTTAAAGACATCCTAAAGATGATAGTTATCTATCCAGTTGAAGATCCGGAGAAGCTCACAGACCATTATGGCAGGGTTCTGCCTGAAGCGAGGCTTATCCCAAGTGGCACAACAGCCAAGGAATTAGCCTACATGATACATACGGAGCTAGGCGAGAGCTTTATATACGCTGTAGACGCTAGAACAAAGAGACGGCTTGGCGAAGGTTACATGCTCAAGGATAAGGATATTATATCAATTGTGAGCGCCAAAAAAAGAGCTTAAAAGGGATCTTAAGAGCTAAAAAAGATTAGCGGTTAACCCGGTTTTCTGAAACCCTTATTTGCCAAATCTTCTCTTGCGCTTCTGGTAGGTTCTGATTGCTCTCAATAAATCTATACGTCTGAACTCTGGCCAATAAACGTCCAAAAAACAGAGTTCGCTGTAGGCTGACTGGTAGAGTAGAAATCCGCTCAGCCGCTCTTCACCAGAGGTTCGTATAATTAGATCCGGGTCCTGCTTCGGTAGAAAGGCTGTATACAAGTTTTGTTCAAAAATAGTTTCATTTATCTCTTCAGGTGCGAGTTCGCCAGTAGCGACTTTCTGCGCAATTTTCCTTGCAGCGTCAACGATCTCAGCTCTTCCGCCATACGCTATAGCTAAATTCAGATATCGCTCGCTATAATCCTTAGTTTCCTCCTCGACTTTCCGGATCATTTCCTGTAGATCAAGGGGAAGCAGGTGGACTCTCCCAATAACCTTAACTTTAACCTTATACTTATGTATCTCCTCGCTCTTCAAAGCTTCGTCAAGTTTCTCCTTGAGTAAAATCATTAGTCTCTCAACTTCCTCTGGAGGTCTCTGAAAGTTTTCGGTGGAGAATGCGTAAAAGGTTATGCTTTTAACTCCTAGGTCTAAGCACCATTTTAGAACATCTTTGGTCTTATCTGCGCCGTAGTAGTGTCCCATCCAAGGTTCAAGCCCGCTCTCTTTAGCCCACCTGCGATTTCCATCTAATATTATGGCTATGTGCTCAGGTTTGCTCTGGCCTTTTACCTGATGCCAAAGCCACCTCTCGTAAACCTTATAGACGCCAAGCAGCGATAATACGGTCTTGAGCATACTAACGCCTTCCTTCAACCTTTTTGTCTACCAAGTTTAGCTGAATGTGAGCACTGGCAGCCTCTAACATCGGGTAGAGAGGCAACCGTCTCCACTATGATCTCGCGAACTTTTGGCATAACAATTTTAGATACCTCTGTTACCTCCTCATAAGTGAGTTTACCCGCTATTCCAGCAGCCATATTTGAAACGAAACATAGGGAGGCATAACATACGCCAATTTCTCGTGCAAGGATAGCTTCGGGAACACCAGTCATGCCAACAACATCGCATCCTAAAATCCTAAACATTCTTATTTCAGCTGGTGTTTCAAATCGCGGCCCCTCGGTGCAAACATAAACGGCCTTATCATGCACGAGACCTATCTCTTTAGCCTTCTCCACTAGAATACTCCGAATCTCTGGGCAATATGGCTCTGTGAAGTCAACATGCGTAACCGGGGCTTGATCAAAGAACGTTAGTTGACGCTGCTTTGTGAAGTCTACTAAGTCGTGTGGAACAACTAGGTCGCCGGGCTTAAAGTTTAAGTTTATTGCGCCAACGGCGTTTGTTGCTATAATTCTCTCAACTCCAAGACTATGTAAAGCAAACATGTTAGCTTTATAATTGATTCTATGCGGTGGGATATCATGTTTACGCCCATGTCTCGGAAGGAAGGCAACAAGTTTATCCCGAATTTTACATATGGAAATCAAGTGTGAAAAACCGTAAGGTGTTCCAACATTAACTTTTTCGGACCCCTCAAATAGATCCTCCAGCCCTGTTCCCCCTATGACCGCTATGCTAGCTCTTTTACCGCCGCTTGCTGTCTTCATTTAGGTCTTCCCCTTGCTCCCCGCCAGGCTCTTCTTTAACTTCTTCCTTAAAGAAGCTTTTGTATCTTTTGCTTAGAAAGTGGGCTATTGGCATCGATACGGCGGCTATGACTACACCAATAATTATTGAAGCAATAAGGTCATCTAGTGGCAGCGTTGGGTCAATCATTATGTTTGCAGCCTCCTTGAAAATCTTCCAAGACCATGCGCATACGGCTATAAGAACGGTTGTCCTCCAGAATCTGGGATCGCGGTCGAGAAGATGCCCGAGGACCCTGCCAAACAATATTATTGAAACGCCTATAACAACTATTGTTAGTGAAGCGGATATTACTGACCCGAGAATTCTAGGAAGGATGCTAAGCCAAACATTAGGGTCGCTTGGAGGCGGGCTTGGCACGATCTCCGGGTTTGATGCTATTTGAGTAAGCGCTTGGTAAATGCCAACCGCAATCAATAGGATACCGAAGACTAGCGAGGAACCAATAACCAAACCATGCGGTGAGGAGATTCTTGAGAGTGTTGAGGCCAGCCTCCTATCTAATCCATAGCCCTTACCTATAAGGTAGCCCCCGACGATTATAAGCCCTATAATCCAAGCCCATGTTCCAATATCATACCTTATGAAGATCGCCAATAGAGCCAGAGCGCCAAGCATCACAAGCAGGATGCCCGGTAAGCCTAGAAAAATTCGCGAATACCTCGGGTCCTCAATAATCTTTCTTAAATACCTAGAGAATACAGCTGCAGTCTCCTCTATTGTCTCACTATGCTTCACGATGACTCTTCTCACCGATGAAACCGGGACTCTGGATTGAATTAACGGCAGAATATCCTCATCTGAGAAGCCGTCTGTAACAAGAATTAGGCTATCTGGCTTAAAATCCTTTAAGGCCTCATTAAGCTCCGAGATCAATTTTCTATCAGCCGCTATCCCGCCGAGCTCAGAGCCAGCTATTGTTGCAACTTGACAAGAAATATTATTTGACGCGCTCCGCTCTAAGCTCTCGCATATCCTAACTGCCTCGAACATTGCGTTGGCGTCAGCCTCTTCCGGGTCGGCGAGCAAAAGCTTGAGCGCAGCGTCAATGTTTTCTTTCTTACCAATTATTGGAGTTTTAACACCTGCTTTTCTACCAATATCGTTATCCCTATCAACACATACAATTAGTATGCGCTCTTCCCCTGAACCTTGCCCCTCTTGATTCAGCATCAGTTTTCTCCCATAAGTATGCATGAATAATATGCTTTTTCTTAAAGATAAAGTTTAATTCAAATTGACATGCCAATATTTATCATTAATATATTTTATATTATTCCTTCCTCAGCTAAAATCTTAAATTCTTCGAATGAGATTTTCTCACCGCGCTTTATCTTCTCCAGAGCTTCCCTCTTAACTCTCTCTTTAAGGGCGGACACAACCTCAGTTTTTCTCCGTTCTTCCTCCTCTCGAATAGTTTTTCTTATGGCTGATACCTGACTTAATAGTTCTCTGTACTGGAGACGGAGCGCTAAAATCTTGTTCTTGTTCTCCATATATCGCCTATCTACTTCAGCCAGCTTATTCTTTAGTTCATCCGCCATTTTGAGGCGTTCAATCATCTTCTCATGAAATTTTTGGCTTTCGGCGGCGGCCTCAGCAATCTTATCTCTGTAGACGGCAATCTCACCCCTCACCTTCTCAAAGCTTACCTCAAGCCTGGAAGCCTCATCCCTCATACTCTTAAGCCTACGATAAAATGATAATTGTCCCTCCAGAGACTTAATCCGCTCAACAACTCTCTTCTCCTCCTCAAGCGACATAGTCGTCGTCTGAATTCTCCAATCTAACTCAGCAATCTCTCTCTCCAAACTCCCCTCATCCCTAGCCGGCTTTAACTTTAAATAATCTCTTATTCTCTGTCTCAGTTCCCTCAGAGAACCAATCTTCTCAGCATACTCCTGCTTAAGCTCCGCCAAAACAGCCTTTAACCTCTTAACCTCATCATTTAAGGAGTCCCGCTCACCCCTAAACTTAGCCGCCTCAAGCCTCAACTCTCTAATCTTACCAACTAGAATATTCCTCTCCTCAGCAAGACTACGCATCTCAGTCTCAAGTCTATCCAGCTCACCCCTCAAACCAGCAATCTCTCTCTCCAAACTCTCAAGCCTACGCCTTAATTCCCCGCTCATCGTACTCCACTTCTATACTGGAAGTGTTCGAGTTTTCTTTCAAATTAATTTTTCTTGTAAAAAGATTTATATGTTGGATGGATTATCCAACCATAATGGTAAGACTATGAAAAAAGTGTTGTATGGGCGGTTGTTTTCGACGAAGGTTTTGAGTTTGGTTATTTTGATGACCTCGATTAATTTGGTGTCGAATTATGCTTTGATTGGTATTCCAAATGTTAAGTTTATGGATCTGGTTGTTTTTGTTAGTGGATATTTAATGGGGGTTGCTCCTGGGGTTCTGGTTGGAGTTTTGACTTGGCTTGTTTATGGTACTTTGAATCCTCGTGGGTTTAATCTTGTTATTCTTGCTGCTACTTGTTTGGGTGAGAGCCTTTATGGCGTTGCTGGTTGGCTTTCTGCGAAGTTTAGGCTGGGTTTGGGTTTTTCTTCTTTTGGAGAGGCTGGTGGGGGGTCGGTTTGGTGGGCGAATCTGAAGTTTGGGGTTGTTGGGTTTTTCTCGACTTTTATCTATGATTTATTCACTAATATTGTGTCTGTAACCATAGTTGGTCTTCCGCCTTTAATGGCTATTATACAAGGTGCGCCCTTCGCTATAATTCATGAAGTGTCTAACTTCTTTTTCTTTTTCTTTGGTTGTAGTGCGCTCATTACTGCGGTTAAGAAGGTAATGTATGAGGGAGGTGAGAAGTTATGAGTGGGAAGGATTCATGGATGTGGGTTTCGCTGGGGCTTATATGCCTTCTAATAGTGATGGCTTACTTTGCAGTGTACTACTACAGCGAGAGCGTTCGCTATCAAAGCCTTTATAAAGAGGCTCTTAATGATTTAAAGAGGCTCACGATGCCTGTAAGCATTCTAATCGACTATGGGAATGGAACAAGATTATGGCACAATAACACTCTAGTTCCGAGAGGGGCAAATCTATTGTTGGCGACCGAGATTGCAGCGGAGGTTGAGAGTGAAACCTATCCGGAGATGGGTGAATTTGTGACGAGCATAAATGGTGTTGGAGGCGAGCTGGGCAAATACTGGATATGGTATACATGGAATCCTGAAAAAAGCGATTGGGAGTGGGGGCCAGTTGCATGCGATAGATATGTCCTGAGAGAGGGCGAAGTAGTAATGTGGAGATACGAGCAATTTTAAGCACGAAAGATAAAATAAGGTCTTTCACATTGCTTTGCTAATAAAATCGATAAAACCAGTTGCACCCCGTTAGATTATTTTATGGTAACTGCATGCCTATTGATATGCAAGGTCGAAAAACGATTTTTACTTAGGTTAAATATTCTCATTTAGTAATTAGCCGCGTGGCATGCCACCAAAATGGCGAGAATAGACCTACCTATAAAGTTATAATACTGAAAAGCGAGAAAGGCACCTTCGGTTAATTACCTTGCAAGGTAATCTATTTGTTACAAGTTGGTGGTCGGGCGGGCAGGATTTGAATTCGCCGGACCCAGGCTCCGCCTTTAAAAGGGTCCTCCTGCGACGCTCCGGTTTCTGTACGCCCGGTAGGCTGCGTGACGCTCTACCATATGGTAGACGCCTACAGCTTCTCCACCAGCCTATCTTTAGAGACTAAGCGGGCTGGTTCGGAAGCTCTACCAGGCTGAGCTACCGCCCGACCAAAACAAAAAATGGTAAAAAACGAATATATGCTTTTCGTCGTAGGAGCCCCTTGATAATATTTTTAAGGTATATGATACAAGTTTCTAATGCATGCGCCCTTTAGGTTTCCATTTCCCTGATCAAGTCTTTGTAGCGGGTCTTTCTGTATCTCTCTATTAATCTTATAACTTTCATGTTGTGTTTTAAGAGTTTTTCCATGTTTATTTTGTTGGTTGCGGGATTTAGGATTCCGAATCTTATGGCTGCGGCTTTCATGTACATGCTCATGGCTCCAGGTGATGTTGGAAAAAGGTATATGAAGATGTTGCGGTCTGCGCCGGGGTCGGATCGGCTGCCGACTCTAGCAATAATATTGCCTCTATCGATTATTCTTGGAGCATATCCTCTAGCGTCAATTGAGTAGCCTTCTTCAACGGCTATTATGCAAAATAAATCGCAGTCAACTTTATCCACAAACATTACTCTAACAGCTTCAGAAGTAATTAATTCAACGTTTATAACGCCTGCTGGGAGATCGCCAAAATATTCACCGCTCTCGAAAAGACGGGATATAACATCAAGTAGGCTCACAGCTCTGCTAGAGGCTCTTGAATCATCCATCGCCATAAACCATGCTAAATTTACTTTAATACATGCTATAAACGTTATTAAATTTACCCCGTATCTTAAATAAAGAGACGCAACGCTGCTCACTAAAGGGTTCGTAGTTACTCCTAACAGGTTAATTCCACTACTAAGTATCCCAAAATTCTCAACTGCTGGTATTAGGAGCCTAAAAATCTAGCACCCTGATTCCGGAAAATCTCTATTTATTTGCTCAATGAAATAAACATTTGCTTATGGAGCATTGCTACTTTAAAAGTAAAGATTAAATTCTAAGTTGTATTCAAGGTTATGTGAAAATCTTGAGGGCCGGTAGTTTAGTGGCATGAATGCCGCCCTCGCATGCGGCTTCCAACATTAGCCGAGAACGGCGGAGGTCGCGGGTTCGAATCCCGCCCGGTCCACCATTTATATGCTTTTGGATGAATCCGCAACTCCTTTGGAGGCATCTACCTCCGCTTCCTGAAGAACTAGAGCCCATATTGAATGATTTAGATTACGATTATTGTAAAAGAAGACGAAAAGAACGGAAAGAAAATGTTAGGCTGGGCTTTCTTACTTATTAGATGACTGTTAATTTTACTTCATATCCTAATCTCATAGCTACGCTATTTATAATTTCGAGATATCGATCTCTCGCAATTAATTCTTCATAGCATAATTCTTATTGCGCTGGTCAACCAAACTTAGGAGATCGGAGAATAGGAGAACGTGAAGGCACTCATAGCGACAATGAAAGAATCTCTTAGCATTGAAACTTTAAATTACGTAACCCATAAATCGAGCGAGTGATAATATTTTCTTGGGTTTGGGGTTTGAGGGCTGATTTTCTTCGGAAATCTGTCCAGAGATATTATGAGGCGCAGGGCTACGCTACATTCTTTCCTAAAGGAGGCATTCACGTCGGCAATGGGATGATTGATGGCGAGGTTATTGAGCGTGGGATTAAGATTGCCGTTGAATTGAAGAGCGACAACGATGACATACTGCGTGGATTAGGACAGCTATTAGAGGCCTTAGCTCACGGATATGATGAAGCCTTACTCGTAACAAGTAGCATGCGCTCAGAGCGCTTAGACATAAAAGTCTTTGTGGCAAGTGGAATAGGTTTAGCAGCCGTAAACAGCAAAGGGGAACTAAAAATAATGGTTGAACCAAAGATAGTCAAATTTTAACGTTACTCTTTACACGCCAGGATCTTGATTTTTCTTTTAGGTTTAAGTTCCCATCCGCTTACTTTTCTGGGGGCTCTTGGTTGACGGAGAGTAACCCTTTGTGGACATAATCCTTTATGGTTATCGTTTCCACCATACTTATAAAAACATAATATTCCCAGAAACTATTTTTCTAAAATCCTCAAAAGCCTTGAATACATTATTGGGATTTAGAATTGAGAGATGGAGGATTTAGCTTAATCACATCGCTCCGCTTATCTTCTCCATTATATTTTGGCTTATCTCTTCAGCTTCTATGCCCTCCACTAATTCTATATTATAGGCTGCCGCCAATTCCCTCTCTTCTGAGCTTAGCCATTCGTTTCTTGGTATTATGAGGAGTTTTCGAGTAGCCTTTGCATCAATAGCTTTCACATGTAGGGATATTAGTGCTACTTTAGCCTTCCCCATTTCTAGGAGGAAGTCTCCTACAATAAGATCCTCTAATGAAGTTTTCGCCTTTAACGCTAGGTCGAACTTCTGGTTAAGTCCTGATCCCCCTTTTATTATTGCGGGCATCTCTATGAGCCAACCCGTCTCACCAATGGTGGGCTTTAACTTCTCTGATAGTTCCCTCACAGCCCTCTTGAACCTTATTTCTGCTAGCTTTAGTGGTGGACTAAGTGCTCTTGACCATAAATCCATGAACATCTCACTTAATATGGTTGATAAGCCGATGAAATTTGACCATAAGCATTGCATCTGGAATACGCGTTCACTTATGGTGCTAGGTGGAAAGCAAAGTAGGCTTTCGCCAGTATCTGTGGTTATGAAACTTATGCCAATATGCTCCATATCTATGTGCCTAACCTCCGCAGCCTCCAGTATTTCTATGATACTCTCAGCCGCCTCATCTAGGTTGGTTAATATTTTTATTTTTGTCCCATGCATACCTGCGTTTTTAAGGATTTGAATGAAGTCCCTTGTTACATACGGCTCTTTTAGATATCTAACACATATTAGAATATAGCTTTCAGCTCTATTTAGCATCCCGTTGAGATATTCATAATACTCCTTTAAATCGTTGAATGCTATCGTTTTTTCTACTGGTTTTCCCGTTTTTAAGTGCTGGAGAATTATTGAGGCATCTTGGGCGCTGCGCCAAGCTATCTCAAAGAATGTTTTAATGGATTGTATGTAGTGGGGTGAATCTGTCCAGAAGCCTGAGTCGCTCTCTGAGTCCAGGTTTGCTGAGCTATCTACCGTAAGAGAAGTGAATGCTGCTTCATTATCGACTATGATGAAGCGCGCTCTAACTTGAATATCAGTGTGCCTTATTGTGGCATACTTCATGTAGTCTCTTAACATCAGTGCCGTCTTTTTATCGCTGATGTTTGTAAGTATTCTGATTCTAATCATTTTGGCGTATAATTTTTTCAAAGCATCATCAAGTCCATAGAGGGATAGGCATACTAAGTCATTTGGAGTTGTTAGTATGCATACTTCTCTCTTGCTTTCTTCTAGAATCTGCATTATAATTGCGTAGACACTTCTCCTACCGTTGTGAAGCCTAAACTTCGTTTCAATGGCGTGTTCCTGCTGTTGACTGGAGATTTTGGAGAGAGCGTCTAAAATCTGAGGATATTTGCTTTCCATTTCTGAAACTCTGTTTTTAGCTGTTGACAGTAATATGTCGAGAGCTATGTTGGCTGGTGTCGCCAAGAACCTTAGAGGTCTACCAGGTATAATGTTTATCAAACCCATGTCCTGCATTCTCTTAAGATTGCGGTGGATATTCATACGGTTTGTTTTTAGGGCTTTTGCAAGAGAGCTTATGCTACTTGCTCCCATCCTAGTCAAATAAATGAATATTTGGGCTTGCGTTCTTGTTAAACCATAAGATTGAAGCATGCTTAAAGTATCTTCAATGGACGTATCGCTCCCTGCGCATAGTTGTAACAAACAAATGTTACATATTAAATTTTTTATTAAATTTTTTATAAAATCCCTCTATAATAAAGTTTACAGACAAAATATGCATATTAATGGGGGGCTAAAGCGATGGAATCAGCTCTCAGTGAGCTGAGTCCGAGCCGCCGTAGAAGTAAACTCGAAATTTATATTGATGTTTTAAGGATAATTAAGCGCGGCGTCAATAAGCCTACCAGAGTTATGTATGCTGCGAATATTTCCTGGAAGCCTCTTATCGAGATACTGGCAAATCTAGAGAAACAAGGACTCGTAGAGCGGAAAACAGTTAGAAATAGCACGTTAGTCTTCATTACAGAGAAGGGTAAGCGCGTCCTAAGGACTCTTGAAACTCTCTCAGCCGAATTCTCGGCTTCAAGAGGATCTGGAGTGCACGTATAAATCAAGAAGGATTTTATAGATAAAAATCATAAATCATTCTTTGAGTTTGGGGTATCTAAGTGTGGTGAACAGAATAATCAGCGAAGTTGTCGAGGAGGTCATGTTAAGCATTTTTGGGAGGAGAGGGTTCGAGAGCATTCTTCGGGTTATGAAGGAGAAGTATAATTTAGATTTAGATGGAATACCGAGTAATCCTCAAGTATTCTCTAAGGCTCTGCGTGAAATAATTGGCGTTGGCTCAATTATAGTGGAGGACTTGATAGTGGAAAATTTGTATATGAAGGTTGGGTTAGAACTTCGGTGGAGGAAAGGCTATAGATTTCCAGACTATATAAATGATATTAAGAATTCCATTCAGCTCAACACGAGGAAGGCGCTGGGATGAAGGCGATAGATGTTAAGTAAGAGGGTTCTAAGCGGAATGTACGAGTTGGATGAGATTATTGGAGACAGTTTCCAAGGAGATAGTCTAATAAATTAGCGGAGGATCCTAAAGAAGCCGAATTTGTTCAAGATTAGGGAGGATGACTCAGAAATTGAGGTGTATTCACAACTAAGAAAGACTGTGCTATGTCGAAGTTCAACCAGTATAAATTCTGATAATCTAAAAGGATGTATGAGATTTTAGGTATAGATTACCACTTATGTTTGATTTTCTAGAGTTAAGAAAAAATAAATCCAAAAAAATAAATATTCTTTGCTTTACTTTATACTATTGGGAGTATCCCCTCATATTCTGGGTGGCTATATGAACCGCATATGTACTGGAAGTGCGATACTCGATTCCATTCTTGGTGGCGGTTTTCCAGTTGGCAGCCTTATATCTGTTGCTGGGTCCCCGGGTTCTGGTAAAACTATCTTTGCGGCGAACTGGATTTATAATGGCGTTGAGAAGCATGGCGAGAACGGTTTATATGTGAGTTTTGTTGAGGGGCGCAAAAGCTTTATTGAGAATATGCGGGGCCTAGGCCTTGATTTTGAGAGGCTTGAGCGTGGTGGGAAGTTTAGGTTTCTAGAGATGGTTACACTTAGGGAGATTGGCGTTCCAGCGGTTTTCGAGCAGATAATACGTGAGGTTCTCGATATGAAGGCAACAATGCTAGTCATAGACTCCTTCTCGGCGGTTTCTCAAGTCATAGAGAAACCATATGATACGAGGATTCTGGTTAAGCCATCTTTCAAGTTTCTCTTTTGGCTCCTTCTCTATTTTCAGTAGTTTTTGATTCGGCAGCCTAACGATTTCACGAAACATCTCCTCAGCATCCTCGACAACACGGGGCGGGTTATCGTTTAAATTTTTGTATCCCTTTGACGGCGCCATAATGCAGAGTTTCGGCCCAGCTATCAACTCTAAAGCGCATGAATCATGCGCCTCGCTTACCGGCTGCGGCTTCACCCTTGACAGATAATCGTAATGAAGCCCATTTGAGATGGTCCGCTCGATTCGAGTTATTGGAAAGCGGTCAAGCAGTTTTTCCCCTCTTCGTTTGGCGTCAGCACTAACCTTCTTTACATCCAAATCAACAACAGCGAGATACAATCCGTCTTTGTTAGGCCAGCTGCAGACAATTGCAAAGCCGTCTGCCGTGCTCCAAGGCTGAGCCTCAAACTCCTCCTCTGTTTGCCTCCGATTAATCCAAGCGCTCCAATTGACCAAAGGTTTCTTTTCCACCGAGCCGTCTGAAGCGATTGAAAGCTTGACAGCCACAACATTAAAGCCGTCCTCATAATATCGCTTAGCGGCCTC
>JAGTRH010000049.1 GCA_018396795.1 Candidatus Bathyarchaeota archaeon | reverse complement strand
CGAAGCCAACTTTTCTAGCAAGTGTTGCAACACTCACTTTTCTTGTATCGATCCCATCGACGAGAACTTTTCCCCTAGTTGGCTTAAATAAGCCATTAAAATGTTTAACTAGCGTCGTCTTACCGGCACCATTCTGCCCCATTATTGCAATGAATTCCCCATCCATAATCTTTACCGAAACTCCTTTAAGGGCCTCAACGCCGTTAGGATAGGTGAAATAGATATCTTCAGCTTCTATCAAGCGCGAGCGCCTCCACTACTGATTTAAAGGTTTCCTCAGGGCTTAATGGAACTATGCCAAGGTCGACTCCATCTCTCTTTAGTAAAAGATACAACCTAACAACTTTTGGTATCCCCACACCACTAAGCCTTACTTCTTCTTCAAGAAAGACTCTTCTAGGCTCATTGTCTAAAATAATTCTCCCCTCCCTCATAACAATCACCCGATTGGCGTATCTGGCTGTCAGATCAAGTCTATGCTCAACAAGAATTACAGTTATGCCCAATTCTCTATTCAGTTGATATATGATTTCCAAGATGCTTTTCGCACTTAGTGGGTCAAGAAATGAAGTTGGCTCATCCAAGATAATAACTTCAGGTTGCATCGCAAGTACGGAAGCTATTGCAACACGCTGCTGCTGCCCCCCCGAGAGTTCAAAGGGCGCTCTATCTCTTAATTCATATATGCCAGTAACCTTTAGCGCCCAATCAACTCTTCTACGAATCTCCTCTCTATTAAGCCCAAGGTTTTCTAACCCAAACGCAACATCTTTCTCAACTGTTAAAGCGAAGAGCTGGTTCTCTGGGTTCTGAAAGACGAGGCCAACATGCTGCGCTATTTCGAAAATAGCATGCTCAGTTGTCTTTAAGCCAGCAACGATAATCTCACCCTCAAGTTTGCCGCCGTAAAAGTGAGGTATAAGCCCGTTAAAGCATCTGCACAGTGTTGTCTTTCCACAACCACTTGGTCCAGTTAAAAGTACAAACTCTCCCCTCTCTATTTGGAGGTTCACATCTTCGAAGGCGGGGTTCTCAGCGAATGGATATGTATATGTTAGGTTTCTAGTCTCAATTATTGGCAAAGTCAAGTTGCACCCTAAGTACTCTCATTTTTAGGGTTATACTTAAAAATAACGTGGCTATTAAGCTAAATGTTTGAATAATTAGAATTGTTTATATTCAAAATCGAGTAAAATCTTTTTAGGCACTAGTAATCATAGGCTTATGGTTGTTTACCTTGAGGATAAAGTGGGAGAACGGTGTATCAATAGAACACGAGGGAACAAAAATTATCCTAGACCCGCAGTCTAGGAGCCTAAATTATAGAGCCACATTCATAACGCATGCGCATGTCGACCACTCGCACGCCTTCAAAGTTAATTACATACCAAAGTTTTCATCCGAAGAAACCATGAAGCTCGTGACTCTGGACGGGGTTCAAGTAAATCGGTGGCATCATTTAGCGATGAAGGAGAAAACAGTGATAGATAACATTGAGGTGATAGCGCATCCGTCAGGTCATGTTTTAGGATCTTATGAGTTTGAAATAACTACACCAGATGGAACAGTTCTATTTACGGGAGACTTAAACACAAAGAATGCGAGGACTGTTAAGCCAGCTGAGAGAGTTCAATGTGATGTTCTTGTAATTGAGTCAACATTCGGCTCCCCAGATTTCGTATTTCCTTCAGATGACTTTATTGCTAAAAGTATGATAGATTGGGCAAATAAGATTTTAGGTGAGGATAAGATTCCTGTTTTTCAGACGGATCCGCTTGGCAATGCGCAGGAGGTAATACGGATCTTTAATGAAAACACAAATTTACCTGTAGTTTCGCATTGGAGAGTTTCAAGGATTAATAAAATATATGAATATTACGGACATAGAATGGAGTTTGTTGACATAAGAACTGAAGGCGCCAATGAGTTAATCTCTAATCGAAACGCTGTGATCGTTGTACCTAAACATTTAGATTTATCCTTCAGCTCAGATTATGTCTCAGCTCTGGTTTCAGGATGGGCCCTAAAATTTAGGCGCAAGTCTTTTCCTTTAAGTGATCACGCGGATTTTCCAAATTTAATGGATTTCGTTAGCGATTGCAATCCAAAGATTGTTCTAACATATCACGGTGGAAGATTCAATAATGTTTTAGCGAGGTATATTGAAAAAAAGCTTGGTATAAAAGCTTATCCAATTGATCTCATTCCAACCGATTTCTCATTAAAGTAAGTTAAATTTTTGTGTTTGAAATCTCTGAATATGAAAAGTTTTATTAGAAGTTTATGGTAAAGGCTTAAGAGAGGTGTCTGAGTTGATTAGGCCAGTAGTATTCTGGAATGAAGGTCAACAAATAATTGGGATTCTTCACTCACCAGACAATATTAGGCCGGGTGAGAAACTTCCTGGAATAGTTATGTTCCACGGTTTCACTGGTAACAAAAGCGAAGCACACAGGCTTTTTGTTAATGTCGCAAGAAGCTTGTCCAATTCAGGCTTTATCGTGCTTCGTTTTGATTTCAGAGGTTCTGGAGACAGCGACGGCGACTTTGAGGATATGACATTGCCCGGAGAAGTAAGTGACGCAGAAAGAGCTTTAACGTTTCTCCTAAAACAAAGGAATATAGATAAGGAGAGAGTGGGCGTCATAGGCTTAAGTATGGGTGGCAGGGTTGCAGCTATACTCGCCTCAAGCGATAGAAGGGTTAAGTTTGCAGTTTTGTACTCACCAGCCTTAGGTCCCCTCAAAGAAAGATTCCTTCAATTCATGAATAGAGAAATTTTGGAGAAACTTAATTCTGGCGAATCAATTGAAGTTTCAGCCGGCTGGTATCTAAAGAAGGCGTTCTTCGATACAGTTGACTATAAAGTTCCCCTTAAAGTTATGAGAGACATTAAGGTGCCAACTCTGATCATACACGGCGATAAAGACGAGCTTATACCAGTGGAAGAAGCCTTAAAAGGCTATGAAGTGATAAAGGATCTAAACGAGAAAAACGAGATCTACATAGTTAAGGGCGGAGATCACACGTTCTCTAAAAAAGAGCATACTTTGGAAGTTATAAGAAAGACGCTTAACTGGATAAACTCTCTAGACTTCAAGCGGGAGCGATAAACACCAAATAGCAATGTGCTACTAGCGTGGACAGCTTTTGAGTTTCTCTTTAAGAATTTTCGCCGCATGCTTAAACGCCATCTCCAAGTCTCCAACCCCGTTAACGCCAGCTGATGTTGAGTGACCGCCGCCCATTCCATTAAGAAGCTCGCCAAGTGGATTCGCTAGATCTTTACCTAAATGTACTCCAGTCTTGCAGTAAAATTCGTGGCTGGATCTTATGCTAATAGATATTTTATTCTTCTCCTGTGAGCCGACAATTGCTAGATCCGCTCCGACATCAATAAGGGTTCTTGCGGCTGAAGCCTGAAATGATCCAACGTGTGAGAGAGCGACAAGCCAGCCATGTATCCTTACTAATTTCATTCTTCTACACGCCTTAAGACGGGCTATGCGCTCTGAAAGATCCATTGGCGCCGTTAGTAGTTGCAATACTTCTTGGGCGTCCACGCCCAGATCTACGAGATCCGCAATTACTTTAAATGTTGGGGATCTAGCTAGAGTGAAATGTTTAGTATCAAATGCCGTACCTAAAAATATGGCTTCAGCAACATCTTTTGTGGGCTTAATGCCAACTTCCTTAAAAAGGAAGTAAACAATCTCGCATGTTGATGAAACATCTTCACGGTATACGCATAAAGATGCTATCTTCTCAGTTTCAGGGTGGGGTGCATGGTGATCAATTACAATTATAGGCTTAGAAGACTTACTCACCTGCTCGCCCCACTCACCCAATTGCTGCATGGTATTCGTGTCAAGCATAAATATTATATCGACTTCATTAAATCTGGGCTTATCATTTATCACGGTTATTGAGAAGCGCTCTAAAATAGTCTTTGATATCTTGCTAACGCTCTCCGGCGATGCAATCTCGATCGCAATTTCCGGTTTGAAATACTTTAATAGTTTAGAAAAAGCGTATGATGAACATACAGCATCCGGATCGGCATTCTGGTGGCATAATATGAGTGCGATTTTTGCTCCCTTTTTATCAAGAGTATCTAATATTTTATAGAAAATATTGTTCATCTATTTCAGCCTTCATCTCAATATCTTTTAAGTCGAATTTTATTCAAATGTTTTTCAACGGCGTCAAAAGCAGCTTTCACCGAACTCTCAGCAATCTCCTTTACATTTATATCTTTATAGAGTGATGAGAGTCTCACCTCGACATCAACATTAATGCTTAGGGTCTCTTCACTTTCTAGTTCAATTGATATTGATAGATCAGATATGTGCTCTTTAGGAACCTTGGACGTGATGTATTTTCTTGCAGCTTCCTCGGCTATTTCGCAAATCTTCATTAGTTCCTCGTAGGATAGAGAGGATAGTGGCCTCTCGCTCAAGGGACACCCCCAAATGTATGCGCTTAAATTATGCTGGCGATAGTGGCCGCAGATCCTTCTGGAGTTTTTCTTGGAGTTCTTTTATTTGGCTTCTAAGTCTCTCCTCTTGCTTTGTGAGTACGGAAACCCTCATGCTGGCAAGTTCCTTTCTCTCATTAAGTTCACTTGCAACCTTAACCTTTTCTGTTCTGATGAGTAGTGAGCCAATCGACTTGTATATCACAGCATCCTCTGGTGTTTTCTCAAGCTCACTTAGCGCTCTATCGATTTCAAGAAGCTCTAAGTCGAGTTGCTGCTTTTGCGCTAAAACGGTTTGAAGAGTTTCTTGCAGCTGCTGTAATCTTAGGAGTCTTTCTTGAACTGCTGGCGGAAGCTTGGCTTCTTCACTCATATCTCACCATCACCATTAAATTTCCGAATTCAATCCCTTACTCTCATCGATCAATATAAGGTTGTTGCAATTAAAGATTTTCAAATACTTTATTTAATTGAAGTTTGAGAATAACCTATACGGGATTACTTCATTAAACGGCTGCATTGCGCTAATTTTCTCCAGGCCATACCTAGTTAACGGCTTAGTCAAGTGTCTTTCAGATCTTGGCGGTGCAATATATAATCCTGGCTTTAATGGTCTTTCAACCTTGATCACATTTTTGGTAAGGTTTGAGCCGTGAAAGCCACATTTATAGCATTCGAATCCCTTGCCTCTACCCATAGACTTCATTCTCTTGCCGCAAACCGGGCATGTTGGATTTTGGAGGACTATCTTCTCAGATAAGTCGAGTACTTTAATTTTCTCAACATTTATTGTTTTTGGATTCTTTCTTGACCGCGGGCGTACACCACCATAAACATCTATTAAGTCTCCTTCAATAAGCAACCTAGCGACTTCGCGCAGATTACCGCTTTGCTCGTAAACTGCGCAATCTATAATGCCTGTCTCATCCCGAATTTGGATTATTACGTGCCCGCCTCGAATAATCTTGGGAGTGCCTACAACTATGCCTTGAACAATAACCGGATTGTATGGTTTTACATCTCTTATTGATGAAACTCTCCTAAGATGGGCATCGGTTCCATGGTTTGTTCTAAAAATAACCCAGCGTTCTATTGGTTCACGCGAGCGGATCATTTCATGTGCAAGTCTAACTGCTTCAGGACTTTCACCCCTAATCCCATAGAGTATTGGATCCGGGCCCCTAGGCGTTATCAATATTCTTCCAGTTTCACGATCAACATTATTAAATGTTAGATTCCCCATCTTTCTATCCATTTCCATAACAGACGATTCATCAATCCTTCTCGAGGTTCCCCAATATTCTCGCTTCCTATAGGCTATTAACTCAAAAGTGTGATCACCTGTTAAAGTTTCCCCAATAGCGGCTAAACCTCCGATTATTCCGCGTCTCATTTTATAGCCAATAGCCTCGGCCTTAAACCTCTTAATTAATTTTAAAGCATCCCTCATTTTTACAATTCCCTGAATAGCTTCTTTGGCAAATCTCTCAATTTCACTAGGTACATCTCCTTTGAGAAAAACAACGCCCGGATCTGTTCCTTTATGACTAAAATCAGCGTTCTCTTCGATAGTCTCGACAACAATCTCCTTAAGGTCTTCATATAAAGTATCTTCAAATTTAACCCTTAAACATAATGCTCCGTTCCCGCGAGTTTTCCATGGAATATTGGGATTTAATCTAATCAAATTTGGATAATCAATAAACTGAACACCCATCTTATGCATCTTCTCGATTATTAAAGCTGCAATATAAGTTGTGCATCCCATCTTTGTTGAATCCGTGTCATCAAATCCTATATGTAGATTCATTTTAGAGACGCTCTGAATCGTTAATTATAAACCTTACCTGAGAAAATAGTCCTTCAAACTATCTATTTTTCTTTTCAAGTATTTTCTTTCACTTTTATGTATACTGAAAATGATGTTAGAAGAGTAAGTAAAGATGTTGATGGCCAGTACATAATTTTCAACACCTGCTGCTTGGACTATCACAGACGCCACTCAGAGGTTTGCTGCGCTTAAGAGATAGGAGAAAGATAATATTAATATTTGTTTTTAACCAATTATTTTGTTGCCGGATGAAGAGAAGGCATTTAATTGAATTGATGATAGATCAGAGTTAAACTGACGGCGAATACCAACTAATCCGATTGAATTAATCGCGCTCAACTTGCTTGAACCTATTTCACATTTAAAACTATCTACATTAGAGTATTCTTTAAAATAAAAGAGAAAAATAACGCATGAGAGGAATAAACGTACTTCTTGAAGGAGTTTACTTTTATAAGATTGTATCGCTTTTTCAGCATGTCCTGTCTCTATTGGTTAAAGTCTATTCTTTTTTCATCTCTTCGATAACTATCATCGTTAATGTTGACCTAACCTTATTTAGCCTGCGTATTCTCCACGTGACAATATCCTTAAGTTTCTCCATAGATTCGGCTCTTACCTTTGCAACTATATCGTAAACTCCGTAGACGCTGTATGCTTCCTCAACACCCTCAACCTTCTTGAGTTCATTTAAAACCTCTCCTTCGGAACCTATCTCAGCATTTATTAAAACGAACGCTATTGGCATATTTCACCCCTCTATTAATTAATATAATTTAAATGCTTAAAAATCTTCTTAAATTTTTGTTTGAAAAAGGCTTGGTGGATAAGATGGTTGATCAAATCATAACGAGTAGAGAGATGAGCGCTCTAGATGTGAACGCCGAATATTTTGGCATATCTAGGCTCCAGTTAATGGAGAACGCGGGGCGAAGCGTAGCCGAAGAGGTTGCTTCACGCTTTAAGCCTCAAGGGACAAAGGTTGCGGTTTTCTGCGGTCTTGGCGGAAACGGCGGAGATGGTTTTGTTGCGGCTAGGCATCTAGTTTGCTTGGGTTTTCAAGTTAGTGTTATACTCGCTGGTAAACCATCTGAGATAAGCAATGAGATGGCTAGGAAAAATTGGGAAGTTCTAAGCTCATTACGTGAATCGTTAACCATCCATGAAGTTTATGATTCATCACTTATTCCAGATGTTGAAGCTGAAGTTGTAATTGACGCTTTACTCGGGATAGGATTGAAAACTCCTCCTAGGCCTCCAATCGCGCAGCTGATAAAGAAAATTAATGAGTTGAATGCATTTCGTATAGCCGTCGACGTTCCAAGTGGTATTAATTCGGATACTGGCGCTGTTTTAGGCGAGGCGGTGAGCGCTCATTTAACAGTTACATTCCACAAACCTAAGCCTGGACTACTGAGAGCCAAAGAATATGTTGGCGAACTAATAGTAAGAAATATCGGAATCCCAAATGAAATTGAAAGATTCGTTGGCCCGGGAGACGTCAAGACAGTTATAAAGCCCAGGTCTCCAGAAGCCCATAAAGGTGACTTTGGCAGATTAATCGTGATCGGTGGCAGTGAAACCTTTAGTGGAGCACCCACATTAACAGCCTTAGCGGCATTAAGAGCTGGAGTAGACTTAGTTTATATTGCTGCACCTTATGAGACTGCATACGCGATCTCATCCATATCCCCCGATTTAATAACACTTAAGCTTGAGGGTGACCACTTAAGTGTTCGGAATATGTCGATAATAAGAAGTTATATGGATAGGGCAACAGCGGCCGTTATAGGTCCAGGCCTAGGTCTTCATAGAGAAACACAGGAGGCCGTAGGCGAAATAATTAAGATTGCTGAGGAGCGGAGAGTTCCAATATTGCTGGACGCAGATGGATTAAAAGCATTTGCCAGCTTCAAGCATAAACTTGAAACTCCCGCCGTTTTAACACCTCATATAGGTGAATATGCAATTTTGACCGGTGAAAAAATACCGGAAAAATTGAAAGAGAGAGCTGAGCACGTAAAGAAAACAGCGGGGGATCTAAATGCTGTTATATTGCTAAAGTCCCATGTAGATGTAATATCAGACGGCTTTAGAACTAAATTTAATTTTACAGGTAACCCAGGCATGACTGTAGGTGGGACAGGTGACGTGCTTTCAGGCGTGGTTGCC
>JAGTRH010000048.1 GCA_018396795.1 Candidatus Bathyarchaeota archaeon | reverse complement strand
TCCTCTCATTAAAATCAGATGATTTACGAAATAAATCAATAATCATGTTTTGATCCATACCTATATTCAATAGAAAAGACGTTAACGTGAAGCGTCCAACATGTGACATATGGCGCCCTGATTGAGCAGCCTCATAAAGCTGCCTTATGCAGGGTGGAAAAGCATCGCTTATAACACCATATGAAGAGAGAGGTTCAAGCGAAGTCTCTTTAATTCTGTCAGCGTATAATTGCCTAAGAGCTTCTACGCGCTTAAGAACTCCATCTGGTAGGATTGAGCGAACCTTAGGATCTATCTTGGCTTCAATGTAACGTCTAACCTCCTCCTGAAGTAGGCGGGCAACATCTTGCTTTGAAAGGTATACCTCACCATAAAAGACAGGCCTATTAACTAGCTTCCAATCTCTCTCATGAAAAACTGATGCATTTCGTAGGTAATCTATGAAGTAGAGGGCAAAATCAAACTTTATGAGCCCTAATTTCTCATTAGAGATTCTTATTCTCCAACCGAATTTTCGTGCTACTTCAATGATTTTCTCTTCGCTTTCGATTCTAAGGAGTTCGTAGGCTCTTCTTGCCTCAGCCAGCGCATACCTCCTTCTAACATAATCGTTAGCGAGAGCTGACACTAAAACTATTGCAACAGGAAATGAGAGAACCTCTATATTCTCTTTATATTCACGCGGGTTGTAGCTAACTTCAGGCGGATTCGTGGTTAAAGCCTCTGCTATCCTTTTCTCAGCTCTACTAATTATTGGCATGTAATCTGGTTCCAGAAGGTTCTCTACCCTGAAATCTAGTCTTTTAACCTCTTCAGCGGCTTCGGGAATAAATGGATATTTTGCCATATCGTTTATCGTTAATATACGGTTTCCCCTCCACTAACGAAGGGATAGTGTATACTAAAGCATTTTTCACTCAACCTCGATTCTCGGCGCCAGTAGGTAAACTAGCTTCCCATCGTATCGCTGTCTAAAGTCCAGGCGTATGGGCATATCAGTTGAGAACTCAAGCGTCACAATATCTGATGTTTCAGAGGCTACTTTAACGATATCTGTTAGATAGCTTAGGCTAAATGTTGCCTTTGAAGGCTCCTTTGCCTCTAAGGATATTAACGCATCGCTTCCCTTCTTGACCTCTATTTTAGCTCCGGCGACATCGCCCTTAGCATTCATTATGAGGTTATCGCCATCAGTTTCTATTCTAACATTATCGCTTACAAGCTCTGCATCTTTAAGCGTCTCATAAAAGTCATCGGCTGTGAGAGTTACCTTAGCATTAAACGCTATCTTCGGCTCCGGAACCTCTTCTTCACCAGCTTCTAACGTTGGCAATGTGAAGGTCCGTGTATACCGGCCCTTCATACTAACGAGAAATTGCCCAGAGTTCTCATCTAAAGATAACTCGATAACATCGTCCTTGCCCGCTCTCCTGAGCAGTTTTAGAAGCTCGCTTAGATTTACGCATATTTTAAATTCCTCCGTAGCCTCATATTCATCGAAGCTTGTTTTGCGCATTTCAAAATCAACCATTGCTACACGTGAGGGATCCATGGCTCTAAGCTTAATTCCCTCGGGATCTACGGTAAAAGTTGCTTCATCAACTATTGTAGATATCGCGCTTAAGACGCTTTTGAAAGTTTTTGTATCTGAAATCTTCATTCTAAACAAGGAGATAAACCCCCATGCATCACCGGTGTCACTCTTTTATCCTCTAAATATCTCACACCTCATTTATAACTTTACTACCACCTCTATGATTACTAGAGGAATATTTCAACCCCTAATAATCGGGCTAAATGGATCATTTCCCATAAAATATCTATGAGCGATTAGTTGAATTTTACTCTTATCATGTAAATTCTAAACTAACTTAATTCTTTCAAACATTCTAAGAGTTTACGAGTATTCTCTAAATGTGTAGCTGCACTTGGTGCACCTAAAGAATTGCGTTGATGACTCATCTGCACCCCTAGTCTGCACTTGCCAAACATATGCGAGGTTGTTTCCGCATTTTGGGCACTCGACTGTAACTACTGGGAGGGTCTTTAGTTTCTGTTCTTTCTCGCCTATAATAACGATGTTATCTTCAGGCTTAATCTCCGTAACCCTCCTGTTTGGGGATAAGATTGGGGCTTCTACCTGGCGTTCGTACCCGCATTTTGGGCACGCGAGATACGACTCCTTAGATTCTTTCTTGCGCCTCAACACTAGTCTGGTTCCACATTTCGGACAGAACTCTATCAAGGCTTTTTCCTCACGTTACTCTTCGTTCTCAATCCTTTTTAACAAAAGAGACTTTTAAACTTTCCTCTTGAGATGTATTATGACTATAAAAATAGCAATATAAGAGGGTATTACAATGCTGATTATTCCTTTAACTGTCGGCTTTCTATCTACGAAATGCTACATTGTGGTATGCCAAGAAACTTTGGAGGCCTTAGTTGTAGATCCGGGTTTCAGTGAATATGAAGGAAAAAATATTCTTGAAGAGATTAAGAAGAGCGGTTTTCATGTTAAATATGTGGTTAACACGCATGGTCATGCGGATCACATTAGTGGTAATTTTATGGTCAAGGAGACTACGGGAGCCAAGATAATAATACACTATAAAGATGCTGAAATGCTGAATGATCCCTTAAAGAACCTATCTGTAATGATGGGTTTAATTATTACTTCTCCTCCGCCAGACATACTAGTTCAAGATGGAGATAAAATAAGCGTTGGATCCCTAGAGTTCGAGGTTATTCATACGCCTGGACATACCCCTGGAAGCATAGTGCTACACTGCAAAAAAGAGAAGGTTCTTTTCACAGGTGATACACTCTTTGAAGGTTCAGTGGGCAGAACTGATCTACCGGGTGCCTCGCATGAGATGCTCATACAATCTATTAGAGGAAAATTGCTTAGTTTACCGGATGAAACAATAGTGTACCCGGGACATGGCGAGGATACGACTATAGGCAGGGAGCGAAGGTGGAATCCATTCATAACATCGCTTTAACCTTAAGTTTTGCTGTATGATAATCTTATAAACGAATTTTAGTAAGCGTTTGACCGAGTATAATAAATAAACCATGCGATAATTTTTATTAATGGTAAGATACGTGAAAATGAGGAAGGCCGTAAATTTCGCGGTTTTTACGTCCTTATTGCTCGCCAGCATATTTATCTTTCTTTACATAAATATTATGCCAAGATACTTTACAAATAACTTTAAGGAGAGAGTTAAGGAGATGGATGCTATTCAAATCATGATTAACCATGGATTTAACTGTTTTCGCCTACGATTATTCGTGAACCCGCGTCAGTATGATGAGTGGGGCGGGTTTACTGGAAACAACTTATCTTATACGATAGCGCTTGCTAAGCGAATCAAAGCTTTAGGCGCCAAGTTGATAATCGACTTCCATTACTCCGACACTTGGGCTGATCCAGGCCACCAAAGTAAGCCCGAGATCTGGAGCGCTCTAGGTTTTGAGGATTTAGTTAAGGCAGTTTACAATTATACCTGGGAGTGTATCTCCGCGATGAGATTAGAGGGCGTTTTGCCCGACATGGTTCAGCCCGGTAATGAGATTACAGGCGGCATGCTTTGGCCTGACGGAAAGCTCTATGGCGTGGGCGATCCAGAGGAGCAGTGGGAGAAATTTGCACGCTTACTAAAATCAGCAATTCAAGGAGTAAAGGATGCAGCTGAAGGTGGCGACATAAAGATCATTATACATACGAATACAGGTGGGAGATGGGAAGCAACAAAATGGTTTTTCGAGAACCTTGAAAAACGGGGCGTACCCTATGACATTATTGGTTTAAGCTACTACCCATGGTGGCATGGCTCCCTAGAAGATTTAAGGAGAACACTAGTAAACGCAGCCTCATACTTTAATAAAAGCATTCTCATCGTGGAAACAGCCTATCCATACCGTGAGCTCGATATAAAGCATTTAGAAGAGGCGAACCCCGCTTACATGACCTGGCCGCAAACACTTGAGGGGCAAAAACAATTTTTAGTGGATCTTCTTGAAACTGTTGCTGAAACACCTAACGGTCATGGGTTAGGGGTGCTTTGGTGGTTTCCTGAGTCCATTCCTGTGAGGGGACTAGCTGTTTGGAATTCAGGGGCAACAGCGCTTTTTGATCAGAATGGGATTGTTTTGCCGGCGATGGATGCCTTTAGGGAGTTTCATGAAAAATATGGTATAAGAGGTTTCCTTACTGGTGGAGATATATCTTCCCTCGCTGAAATTGAGAGATTGGGAGGAGTATTTCGAGAAGTTGTGGAAGACGATTAGAATACTAGGGTAGAACTTTATGTGGATTGAGTATATTATTTGGATCAAAAATCGCTTTTATACCTTTCATAATGCTTCTGTGCTTCCAGTTTAAGACGAGACTCGCATTTTCAACTCTCAATCTTCCAATTCCATGTTCACCGGTTATCACTCCGCCCAGATTTATTGCGACTTCGTAAATCTCGTTTTTTATTTTATTCGCCATCCCTATGTTTTCCAACCCCTCCCTCATTACGTGTACATGCAGGTTTCCGTCTCCAGCGTGGCCGTAAACTGGCAGGTAAACCTGATATTTGGCGGCTACCACATCAACGTAATTCATCAGCTTTTCTAGGCTTCCAGGTGGAACGGTTACGTCCAGAATGTCTATCATGTTCGGTTTAAGGGCGACGTAAATATTACTTCTTATTTTCAGGATTCTATTCTGCTCCTCAGGTGTTTCGGCCAGCATGATATCTAGGGCATTATTTCGTTCGCATACCTGTGATAATTCCTCGCATGCTAGTAGAACTTCCTCTTGGCTTATTCCATCCAGTATAATGATTAATTGAGCAAAGCCCTTCTGAACAGGCCAGTTCTCATTGAGGTGTTTAGCGGCCTCCAATATCTCCCTTAACTGCACGTATTCGATCGCTAATGGGATTACACCAGACCTCAGTATTTCTGGAACCGCTCTCAAAGCGTCCGAGCGGGTATTGAATGGAACTATAAGCGTAACCATATGTTTGCTCTTTGGAAAAAGCCTGATCACAGCCTTCGTTATAACGCAGAGGGTTCCCTCGCTTCCAATGATAAGCTGGATTAGATCATAGCCAGTGTTATTCTTGAGGAGCTTGCCACCCAGCTGTAAAACCTCACTGGTTGGGAGAACAATCTCTAAACCTTTAACGTAATTTCTCATGACACCATACTTTATTGCTCTAGCTCCACCAGCATTCGTAGCTATTAACCCACCGATCTGTGCGCCCTCATCGCCTGGATGTGGTGGGAAGAATAGGTCTGCGTTCTCCGCAGCTTTAATTAAGTCGCCTAAAGTTGCCCCAGCCTCGGCAACAGCCATGAGGTTCTCCTTATCCACCTCAATCTTATTCATGCGTTCCAGCGAAAGTATTATACCTGGTTCTGTTGGGATGCAGCCGCCTACTAACCCTGTTCTCCCGCCTACGGGGAAAACTGGAATCTTCTTTTCGTTTGCAACCTTTAGAGTAGCTGAAACCTCATTTGTTGATGATGGCTTAACAAGTATTAAGTTTTCAGCAGGTTTAGGCCTTACTGGATCAGGGGTTTCATCCCTCAAGTAGCCTTCCATTAGCTCACGCTGTGTAATAACCCAGTTATCTCCAATTATACCTCTTAACTCCTCGGCTACAGTGCTTAAAGTCTCATCTAGGTGGTTAAGCATAATTTACTTCACACTCTTCAATTTTTTAACCTCATAGATTAACTTAGGCAATATATCGTATATATCTCCTATCGCGTAATAATCTGAGACGTTTATAATTGGTGCAGAAGGATCTCTATTTATGGCAATTATTAAATCCGAGTCTCTCATGCCAAAAAGATGCTGCGGTGAGCCAGAGATGCCGAAGGCCATATAGACTTTAGGTTTAACTGTGTTACCGCTGAAGCCAACTTGATGCTCCCTACCTATCCATCCAGCGTCAACAAGCGGTCTACTTGACCCAACAACCCCACCTAAAAGGTTAGCTAACTCCTCGAGAAGCTTGAAGTCTTCTGGATTTTTCAATCCTCTACCAGCAGCAACAATTACATCCGCTTCAGAAATATTTACTCCACCGGCATCAACCCTGCCTAAAATTTCTATTCCGGTTTTCTCTAAAACATCAACTTCCTTCCTTACTACTTCGCCCTGTCTACTTGGGTCCCTACCTAATGGTTTCATTACTTTATATCTTACAGTTGCCATCTGAGGCCTTGTTCTAGTTTTTATCTGAGCCATAATGTTTCCGCTAAACGCGGGCCTAATCTGTAATAAGTTTCCTTCTTCATCAAGGTCTAGGTCAATGCAATCAGCGGTTAAGCCCGTTGTTAAGGCTGCCGCTATTCTTGGAGCTAGGCTTCTGCCAGCTTTGGTTGCGCCTATAAGAAAAATATCTGGCTTAACCTCTCTTACAATCTTGGCAATATTATGTTTGTACCTTATCACGTCGAAATCTTTGAGCGAGGGGTGATCGAGGAGATAAACCTTATCCGCTCCATAATAAATTAGTTCTCTGGCTTTCTCCTCAAGATCATAGCCCAGGAGAACCGCGCAAAGACTTTTATTAAGTTTATCCGCAAGTTCCCTACCCTTACCGAGCAACTCATATACCACGTTATGTATTATACCATTCTCCTGCTCAGCAAATATTAGGATACCGCATTCCTCATGCATAGAGTTATTTCACTCCAGAATCTTGTTATCCCTAAGGATCAACGCGATTTTCCGGGCAATTTCATCAGGACTCCCATCAATCATCTGGCCTCTTCGCCCTTCAGATGTTGGCGTATAGACTCTAACTACCCGCGTTGGCGAACCTTCGAAGCCAAAATATCTTGGATCAGCAACCTCAGATAAGCTCTCGTAATTCCAAACGGTTATGGGCGCACGCATAGCTCTTAACTTATCCCTTAATGTTGGTAGGCGTGGGTTGTTAATGTCTTTTGTTACTGTTATTAGGGCTGGAAGAGTAAGCTTAATAACGTAATAGTTTCGCTCCATCTTCGCTTTAACGATAATCTCATTCCTGTTCACGTGCTGAATCTCGTCAACATACGCAGCGTGTGGTATGCCTAGGAACTCTGCAACTTCAGGGCCAACCTGTGCTGTGTCGCCGTCCACGGTTTTCTCGCCGCATACTATTAAATCAAAGAACCCGATCTTCCTTATGGCTGCAGCAAGCGTGTAGGCTGTTGCCAGCGTATCTGCTCCAGCGAACCTCTCATCTGATAACAATATGGCTCTGTCAGCGCCCCTCGCAAGGGCATCTCTTAGCGCATCTTGAGCTTGCATTGGACCCATACTTATCGCGGTTACTGAACCGCCGAGTTTCTCCTTTATTTGTATGGCTGCTTCTAGGGCGTTTAAGTCAAATGGATTCGTTACGGCGCCGGCTGAGCTTCTATCTAAACGCCCCTTTTCATAATCAAAACGAACCTTTTCGATCTCAGGAACCTGTTTTATTAGAACTATTAAGTCCAAGGTTTCACGCCAAGCCATTACAAGAACATTTATAAAAATGGAATAAACATGATTTTTGTCAGTATGCCCTCGCCACGTAAACAACTCTTTTAGCTTCCCGGCCGCAGATTAAGCATGGTTTTTCTGGCTTCTCCTCAACGTCAACTCTATGGCCTCTTATCTCACCGCCAGAAAGCTCTCTAATCTTTTCAGCGCATTCTATGCTCTCACACCAGCAAATCTTAGCAATCTTTCTTTCTCTTATTATTTCGCTCAGTGATGAGGTGTCAGATGCATCAACAATAAATTCTTTAAGTGTTGCGAGACTCCTCTCCTCGAGATTTCTCATAACTTCCTTAAATAGTTCTCTTATTGATTCAACCGCATTCGCAAGGTTAACAACCCTTCTCTTTAAGAGAACCCTATCAACAATAGTTATTTTCCGCTCTCTCTGATCTCTTGGGCCAACCTCAACCCTAACGGGTACACCGAACATCTCCCAATAATAGAATTTTTCGCCAGCCGTTTTATCCTCAGCGTCGTCCAGATGCACTCTTATGCCTCCATCTTTAATCATCTCATAGACTTCCATAGCGTATTCGTTAACCTCATGCTCAGTCTCCTTGTAGATGATTGGGATTATAACTACCTGGATTGGAGCAACATCCGGTGGCAGAATTAGTCCGTGATCATCGCTATGCTGTGCTATTATGGCAGCCACAACGCGGCTTACACCGAACCCGTAGCATGTTTGAAAAACGTTTTTGTGCACGCCGCCAACATCTTCGTATGTTATCTCGAAGGCTTTGGCAAAGTTTTCGCCAAGATTATGCACCGTACCTATCTGATTAACTCTTCCATCGGGATTCCATGCATCGAATGCTATTGAGTAAACTGCTCCAGCAAACTTATCGAAGTCCGGTCGCTTGAGTATTAGGTAGCCTAGACATAAACGCTTAAAGACATGGTTGTAGATTTCCACAGCCTCCCTTACCTGCTTCTCGGCTT
>JAGTRH010000047.1:4449-8609 GCA_018396795.1 Candidatus Bathyarchaeota archaeon | reverse complement strand
TGTTGAGGGCTGATTAGAAGTTTGGCTTAAGCCTAAGGTTGGCTTTTCATTTTTCCCTTGATCTCATATAGTATGACTAATGCCTCACCTAGTGGTATACCAAGTTCTGCGGCAAGCCTCCTAGGCGATATGTTTGGTTGTTCCCGCATGATTTTTTCCTCAACGTATGCCTTGTGATGTCTATACATAACCATTGCATGAACTGTTTCTACGAGGATTGGCCAAAGGGGGTCATCTACATATTTGCTTAATTCACTGTCATCCATAGCTCTCTACCATGTTAAATTTTGAGCATGTTAGTTAAACTAGGTTTGCGCTAGTGAGGTTTGAGGCAATCTAAAGTAATACCTAGGCCATTGTGGCCATGTGGATGGAATATTCACATCGAAGTCTATCTCAAGCTCCATACCTACTTTTAAATTCTCATGTTTTATTTCCCGAATTATCCCAAGCAGTCGAACATTGTTCTCAAGTTCTATTATTCCTACGGCGTATGGGACCATGTGCTGAAACTTTTCAGGTGCAACGTGGATCACAGTGTACGTTAAGAGTTTTCCTCTATTCCCTAATTGAATCCAGGTTAGATCGTTTGAGAGACAATTAGGACATAAAGGTCTGGGTGGAAGAGAAATATTACTGCATCTATTACACTTAGCGCCCATAAGTTTTCCTTCGCCTATAAACTTGTAAAACTGCTCGATCGTAAATGGAATCGTTCCGCTCATTAAATCACCCCCTACGATATATATGAACCATACAGGTTGCGCCACTCCCACCTAAATTCTGAGTTAAACCAATCTCACAGCCGCTAACCTGCCTTTTATCAGCCTGACCCGTGAGTTGGAGAAACACCTCGCATAATTGTGCCACGCCGGTTGCGCCAACAGGATGACCCTTAGCCTTAAGTCCCCCACTGGTGTTTACTGGTAGACTGCCATCCAGCATTGAAGCACCACTCTCAATAAACTTACCACCATCCCCTGGCCTACAAAAACCTAGATCCTCATAGGCTATTATCTCCGCTATAGTGAAGCAATCATGAACTTCAGCGATGTCAATATCTTGCGGATTTAAACCAGCCATTTCATAAGCTTCTTTAGCAGCTATTTTGGTAGATTTTAGGCTTGTTAAACTATTCCTTTCATATAATCCTATCGCATCAGTACCATGCCCTGAACCGATTATGTAGACTGGGGTATCTGTATACTTTTTAGCCATCTCCGGCTTTGTTAAAATCGCGCAGCTAGCCCCATCAGAGATTAGGGAGCAATCAAAGAGTTTTAGAGGCTTGGCTATAATTCGCGAGCTTAAAACCTGCTCTACGGTGACTTCTCTCTGCATATGAGCTTTCGGATTTAGTGTTCCATTATGATGATTTTTTACGGCCACAAGCGCCATCTGCTCTTCAGTTGTTCCATACTCGTGCATGTGGGCTGTTGCAATAAGCGCGAATAGTCCCGGAAAGGTTACCCCATTCCACTGTTCAATTGGAAAGTCTGATGCCATAGCCAAATACTCTGTTGCCTCAAACGTTGTTCTATGGGTCATCTTCTCGAAACCGCCGATTAATACAACGTCGTATACCCCTGATAATATTGCAAATAACCCGTACCTTATTGCCGCCCCTGATGAAGCGCATGCAACCTCTACTCTAACAGCTGGCGTTGGTAGTAAGCCAGCCCAATCAGACATTATTGGAGCTGGGTGGCATTGATGTTCAAAAGACTCACTCATGTTACCTATAATAAGGGCCTTAATGTCCCTCTTAGGTTCGAGAGTAGGGCATCTTTCGAAGGCCTCTTTAACTGCCTCAGCGAATAATTCTCTACCGGAAAAACCATCTCTCTTACCGAATTTTGACAGGCCAACTGAAACAACCGCCGCTAAAGGTCTACCTTTCAAACCTTCTTCCACACCCCGCAAACTAGAAGCAAACAATCTAAGAGATAATGAGGGGGTATATATCGCTAGCGCAAAGCTGAGGATAGTGGTTATTGCAGCTATTATCCTCTAGATTATGTTTTGCCTCTTTTTATAGCTTCAGCTACTTCTTCAGTTTTTCTTATACCTAGTGGCGTTATTCGATATTCTCCTTCAGATGCCTTCTCAACTAAGCCATCTTCAACTAGCTTTGGGATTTCGTTGCTTACTGTTTTCTTTGCCTTTCCAGTCAGCTTTGATAATTCACTTGTAGATAACGTTTCTTTCCGAAGTCTCCCAATTTTATTGCCGATATATGCCCCCAATAAAGTTAAGCATATTGCGCTTTTAGCGGGTAAGTCTAAATCTGAAGATATTATGGGGCCATCCTGAGTTATCTCAACTAAACTAGCAATATCATTCATCATTTTTACTAGGTCTGGAGTAAAAACTATTTTTTGAATTAATTCAATATTAGGGTATACCTGTGATAAAAACCTCAATATGGATTCGAAAACTTGTTCAGCATCCCCCTCAAAATCTGCTTTCACATAGCCTGACTCTAGGTGAACTCTAACTATACCTTTATTGCTCAATTTTAGCCCCTTCCTCTACTTTAATCTTTGGTAAAATCTCTTCCATAAAGAATTTTACGCCCAAAGTTGTCACTTTATACTCTCCCCGTCCAACCCTTTCAACGAGGCCCATGCCTGTTAGCTCACTTAGGCGTGCTGCAACGGTTCCACTTTTTCCTCCCGTTGAAACCATAATTTCAGACATTGAGAGCGTATCCTTCTCTAAGCGACCAGTTCTAAAGCCAATATAAGCCTTGATAAGATTCAGCATTATCACGTTTCTATCCCCACCAAGCTTCTCGCGGGGGAATATAACCGCAGGCCCCTCGGGCGTAAATGCTATCAAACCCTTAACGCTTTTCAAAAGGTTCTCTAAATCTACTGTTAAAACTAGATCGGATGCAAAGTCGTATGCTGGTAGAACCCTGCTCATAAACCCGAAAAAAGCCTTTATAACATCATCGGGCTTTCCGGTAAATTTCGCTTCAACATCTTTATACTTTACAGTTAACTCTAAATTCACCTCTTTACTGCTCATTGCCATTCACAAATCCTTTTAATAGCTCTCAGATATTATAATGTTTAGTTTAAAGATTTTTCGTCAATAAGAATAAGTATCTGAAGTAAAATATATTTTATGTTAGATTAATAGAATTCTTAGTTTGACACTTTGGGGAATAGCAGTTGAGTGGAACCAAAATTCTTCCTAGACGCTTAAGCTTCTCCAAAATATGCGATATTCTAGTTGCATACTTGAACGCTGGCGCAGATAAGAATTTTGTTAGCGTGAGTGATGTAACGGAAAAATCGGCAGTCACGCTGCATAATATTAGTCGTAACAACGGTTTCCTTAAGAGCTGGGGCTTTATAGAGGAGAGCGAGAAAGAGCAGGGAAAATATAAGCTGACCCGTGAAGCCGCTGAGTTTGCATACGCGTACAGAATAGATCCAGATGGTAGCCTAACGAGACAATTACTAAGGAACATTCTATCTAAAGATGAAGTTTTAGTAAAGTTTGTTGAGCGCGTGAGGAATGAAATTTTAGACAGAGACTCTATTCTTGTTGAGTTGCCTAGGGTTATTGGGGATTTAAGGGCTGATAAGGTTGGGCTTAATGCCTTCTTAGATCTAGTGGCTTATGCCTTCCAGGTAGACTGGCTATATACGCCTATTAAGCCAGCTAAGCCATCTAAGAGAACTGTTTCGCCAAAGGAGGTTAAGACGACTAAGTCCATAACTGGAAAGATTATGGAGAAACCGCTTATTCCATTTGGAGCAATAACCGAACCTAAACCAAGCATTTCAATAAATTTAACAATAAGCCCTGAGATAACACCCAATATGCTGAAGGAGTACATAAAAGCTATGCTTAAAGCATATGATGAATATGCTCAAGAGAAAGGTGAGGAGTAACTAACGGGTTCTCTTCAGTTTGGGCAGCACCTCCTCCTCAACCCAATGTTCGCCCCTTGGACTTAACATCCACTCCGAACTATCTGGCGTTGACTTAAAAACTAAACCCCTTCTAGCCATCTCATTTAATCTTGAGGAGACCTGCGCATTTATCCCAGAGTACTCTAAAAGCCGTCTTATCTCTGATGGTCTGCTACTCTTATTTTCTGAGAAATATAATATTAAGCCAACTGCTTCATACTGCGTAATAAC
>JAGTRH010000047.1:0-4439 GCA_018396795.1 Candidatus Bathyarchaeota archaeon | reverse complement strand
AGGTGCAACTTTTTTAGCGATAACCGTTTCCACCTCGCTGACAAAACTCCCCGGCCGAGCCTCTAGTATCTCAAGTAGTTCGCTAGCCGTGGAACCTTCCACGATTATTCTGCCAAATGATGTTCTTATCTCGGCTTGGATCTTTCCCAATAATTGTTCCCACTCTATATTGGTTGGTAAATCTTATAACATTTATGATAAGAAACGGTGGTTTTTTTACTCGATATTTTTATAATCACATTTTTGTCATTATTTAATTCTCTCAGATATCTTTTCTTTGAGGACTTTGCTGACTGTTTCCGGTTTAACCCTTCCCCTTAAATCCTTCATAACCATTCCCATTATTGTTCCAAATGCACCTAATCCTCTTTCTGCAACCAAATTTTTATTTCTCTCGAGATACTCATCTATAATCATCCTAAGCTCATCCTCGTGAATCATCCCCAGTCCGAGTTCCTTTATTGCGTCTATAGGCTTAGCGTCCTCATGATTTACCAGCCATTTTACTATCTCTGGTAAAGCCTCTTTTGATGTTTTCTCGGAACCTACGAGTCTGAAGATTTCGATTATCTGTTCATCATTTAAGGTTTCAATATTCACGCCCTCACGCTTAAGAGCCTTGAACGTCTCGGTAAGCGTTGCAGCAACAACTGTTGAAGGAACACCGGTCTCCTTAACTATAACCTCGAAGAGCTCATCATATTCAGAATCTAAAAGCTGTCTAGCTAGTTTTTCATTTATGCCATAGTTTCCCATTAACCTCTTAACCTTCTCTTCAGGAGGCTCAGGAAGGCATTTCTTCAACTTTTCAAGGTACTCTCTATTAATCTTTATTGGTGGCACATCAGTTTCAGGGTACATTCTAGCGGCCCCAGGTCTAGGTCTCATATATCTCGTCGTTCCATCGGGGTTTGCGGCTCGGGTTTCTTCGGGAACGCCTTTAAGTGCTTCTCGGGCTCTATCGACAACAGCTTTTAGCGCATCAGTTGCATTCTCGACTTTGTCCGCAACCAGTACAACAGCGTCTTCTTCAGCTGCATTTACTGATCTCCCGAGCTCAGCTATTTCCTCATTCGATACGCCATAAGACTGTATTTCATCAGTATGGATTATTCCCCCAACTCTTCCCCAGAACTTTGCTCTATCAGATAGTTCGCTGCCAAATCTTAAGTTTGGTATGAGCTCGAAGCCTAATAAACCAGCGAATTTAGGTAGCTTAACAGCTAATACATGTTTTTGTTGGCTTATGGCTCTCTGAATTACGCGACATTTTGTATTCTTAAATATTGGTGTGACATCAATGAACTCATCCTTTAACTCTTCATCTCTAAGCCCGCGTTTCCTCAGCTCATCACGGATCCTTAGAAGATTTAGTTGACGCTGAACTTCATACTCAACAACCTTAGAAATTAACTCTAGTTCTTGGACGCCCTTTATTTCAATTAGGGCTCCATCTTTTATAGATATATTTAGGTCCTGTCTTATTGATCCAATTCCCCGCTTAACTCTTCTTGTTGCCCTCAATATTCTGCCTATAGCTAGGGCTACTTTTTCAGCTTCTTCCGGCGTATTTATTACAGGTCCAGTTGTAACCTCGATAAGCGGTATCCCAAGCCTATCGATTCTATACCTTATTATGAAGCCCTCTTCACCCATTTTTCTCGCAGCATCTTCTTCGAGGCTTATGTGCTGTATTGGCACAATCTTTCCGTCAACCGTTATTGAGCCATTCAGTGCCACCACGCATGTTCTCTGGAAGCCGGTTGTGTTCGAGCCATCTATAACGATTTTGCGCATAACATAGACTTCATCAACGGGTTTAGCGTTCATCATAAGCGCTATTATTAAAGATATTTCCAAAGCCTCTCGGTTGAGCTCGTGAGGTGGTTCCTCATCCATTTCAACAAGACAAGACGTTTCAGTATCAGCCTCATAAAGTATTTTTACACCCTTCTGGAACTCAAAGTATGCCGCTGGATCTATCTGACCCAATTCACTTTGTGTTGGCCTTAATCTTCTCAGGAATGTTATTTTAGGTTCACCTTTGAAAAGCTGAGGCTTACATCCGCAGAAGAGTTTTTCTCGTGTGGCAAGCTGCTGATGGCATTCTAAACCAACCTTAAGCCCAAGCTCATGGTAATTTAAGTTCACTTTCATTCACCTCTAACATAAACTTCTACATATTCGGCTATTCGGCGTATTCAACAGTTCTCTCCGAGAGTTCATTTGCGATGTTTGTTAGTAAAAGTCTCCTAACTTCGTTGAGGTCTCTGGTCTGAGCTAGACACCACATCATTTTGACGAAGGCTGTCTCCGAGAGCATATCTCCAAGTGGAATAACGCCCATGGCCAAGAGATCCCTACCGTTAGAGTAAACGTTCATGTTCACGCGCCCCCATATGCATTGGGATGTCATAGCAACTACTATACCATTGTCAATAGCCCTCTTTACCGCTGGAAAACAATCTCGGCGAACATGACCTAAGCCAGAGCCCTCTAGAACAATCCCCTTATAGCCCTCTGAGATACACCAGTCAAAAATATTGGGGTTCATTCCAGGATAAAACTTTATTAGTGCGACTTTATCTTCAAAATTTGGTTTTACAGCAAGTTTACGATGTGGATCCCGGGGTTGATAGTTGTCTGCAAGCATGAGAATGCTATTATTTACGATTTTTGCAAGAGGCTTAGCGTTTATGGTTTTGAAGGCGTCCCTACGGCTCGTGTGACACTTTCTCACCTTCGTCCCCCTGTGTAAAACAACAGCATCATCTGAGGGGTTTTCATGCATGGCTACAGCAACCTCGGCAAAAGGCGCCCTAGAAGCCGCTAAAACAGCGCCTATAAGATTCAAAGCAGCGTCGGAGCTGGGTCTATCTTCAGATCTTTGGGCGCCAACAAGTATGACTGGAACTGGCAGATTCTGGAGCGCAAAACTTAGGGCTGCGGCTGAAAATCCCATAGTGTCAGTTCCATGCGTTATTACAACGCCTTGAACACCTCTGTTGATATGCTTTGCCACGGCTTCAGCCATAGCAGACCAATGTTTAGGCGTTAAATCTTCGCTAAAGACGCTGAAGAGTATCTCCGCATCAATAACGGCTATATCTGAGAGCTCTGGAACAATGCTGTATAAGTCGCTCGCTGAGATAACTGGTCTAACGGCTCCAGTTCTATAGTCAACGCGGCTAGCTATTGTTCCACCTGTGCTTAGAATCGTGACTTTAGGCAAATCGCTCCTTTGTTTTGGTGGTGTTGGCGGAATAAATGCTGGTCTCGATTCAGCGCTAATTCGCTCTATCTTAGTTGTCGGCGTGATTTCGACGCCAATGTTGTAACCGGACTTAATCTTTATTACAACATGACTATCATCGCCATATTCTGATCTAGGAATTAAGATTCCCTCTAGAATAGTACCGTCCTTGACTATACGTATCAAATCGCCAATCTCAGCTTTAATCTCAAGGAGGGCTTTTAGAGCTAATCCCCTATAGCCGGGTAGACTCTCGCTCATCGACATTTCCCTTCAAGCAAATCTGTATGCGAGCTAATATATCTAGTAAAAGCCTGATAATTTATAAAGTAATCTAGCAATTTTATTAAAAGACTTCGGCAGAAGCTTATACAGTGATCTCTTGTTTTATTAAAGTATCTTGTAGACTTTATCGCCTTCCCTAACTCTTTGATTCACCTTAAGCCCTACGCTCTGCCCACTGTACGCGACATTTACATTTTTGTGCTCTATCTGCATCGACTCAACGGTTTGCTCAAAATTTGTCAATGAACCCTTTATGAGTATTCTATCGCCGACAGATAGGGTGTCAGTTAAACCAACGACTGCGACGCCTATCTTAGTGAAGTAATGAGTTATCTTTCCAACTTCCTTCAATTCCTGCTCAGACATGTCATCCACCTTTAAAAATAATTACCCCACTGCGCTTAAATGATTTACTGTTATTATATGATGCGCGAAAGATAATAGTAGCCTTTTTAGTCTAAAAAAGAAAAGAGAAAAAGGATTATATACCCTACTTATTAAGGCGCTTCTTCCAGCTCCTTTAAGCTTATCCCAAGATCCCTTGCTTTCTTGATGAGCTCCTCAAGCTCCGCCTTCAGCTTCTTTCTCTCTTCCTCCTTAGATGTAAAGATGGTGAAGGTCTCTAAAGGTCTTATCTCCATTAATTCTACGGTTGCTGAGAGAGGCTTAAACTCGCCGCGAGGTCCAGTCTCGTAATTTATTACAAGTCTCGCTGGTTTTTCAACGGCGTTACGCTTATTTATCTCCTCAACAAGTTTAGCGGCTAAATCAACCCAAATCTTTCTATTTTCCTCCTTAACCTCAGATGGAGCATTGGTATAAAAGGTTGAGTAAAACCATCTCTTAGCCCTAAATAAGGCGCTCTTACTTGTAGGAGTTATTCTAAACCTTTGAATAGGCA
>JAGTRH010000046.1:295-8742 GCA_018396795.1 Candidatus Bathyarchaeota archaeon | reverse complement strand
CCTAAAACCATTAGCTCGAATTCTATAGTTTTTAAGAGGTTATACACGTAAATATTATAATTTAACATGGATTTAGAAAACTTTCGCATCAACTTTAAAATTTGGAGGTTTTTGATTACGGGGTTCGAGGTGATCTTTCAACCGGAGGGGAAACGTGTAAGGGTTTCTTCGAATAGCACTATTTTAGATGCTGCAAAGATCGCTAACGTGGATCTAACGTTCGTTTGCGGCGGTCTTGGGAAATGTGGAAAATGCAAGGTTATAGTTGAGAATAGCGGAGATAATGTAAACCCTTTAACCAGTGTCGAACGAAGGTTTTTATCAGAATCTGAGATATCTTCGGGGTATAGGCTAGCATGCCAAACGATTGTTAAAGGTTCCCTGATAATTAATATTCCTGAGGGGAGTAGAACTGGTAAGCAGAGGCTTCAAGTTGAAGGTATAGAAACACCTGTTAAACCTGAACCAAATATTAGGAAATACTTTGTCGAGCTACCTAAACCTAGCCTCCAAGATGTTAGATCAGACGCTGATAGGCTCTTAGATGGGCTTAGGCAGGTCTATGGACTTGAAAATCTAATGATCAGTTACGATGTCCGTCAGCATCTACCACTGGTTCTTAGGGAGGGCGAATGGAAAGTTACAGCTGTCATCTGGGATGGAAGAGTTATAATTGATGTTGAGCCTGGTAATACCGCTAAGAGAGTTTTTGGATGCGCCTTTGATATAGGAACAACAAAGATCGCTGGTTACCTATTAGACTTAAATTACGGCGCGGTTTTAGCCGTTGATTCACTGATGAATCCGCAGATACCCTATGGAGAGGACGTAATATCAAGAATCACTTATGCATCTATGGGGTTAAATGAGCTAAGGGAGTTACAGAAGGCCGCCATCGACGGTGTAAATCAGATTCTAAAAAGCCTTCTGGACAAGACTGGCGTAAGCTTTAAAGAGATTTATGAAATGACCATTGTCGGTAACACTGTTATGCATCATCTATTTTTAGGAATATGCCCCAAATACATAGCTTTAGCGCCATATCCCCCAGTTGTGAGAGGAGGATTAAATGTTAAGGCTAGAGAAATAGGTGTTGAAATTAACGAGAATGGTAACATTCACTTGTTGCCAGTGATAGGCGGATTCGTTGGCGCTGACACTGTCGCGGTTATATTAGCAACAGAATTGTATAAAAGGGAAGATCTATGCATGGCGCTTGACATCGGAACTAACACCGAGGTAGTTTTAGGAAATAAGAATGGAATTTTGGCATGCTCTTGCGCTTCTGGACCAGCTTTTGAAGGTGCACATATAAAATGTGGTATGAGAGCTGCGAGTGGGGCAATCGAAAAAGTTAAGTTAGATCCAGAAACTCTTGAGGTTAAATATCAAACAATAGATGGTGTTAAACCGCGCGGTATATGTGGATCTGCACTCGTGGATGCTGTTGCAGAGATGCTTAAGGCAGGAATAATTGATATATCCGGGGCTTTTAATAAAAACATTTCTTCATCGAGAATTCGTAAAGGCGACGACGGATACGAGTTTATTCTTGCTTGGGGGAGTGAGACGGCCACTGGCGAGGAGATAGTTATCACGCAGAGAGATATTCGAGAGATTCAGTTGGCTAAAGCGGCAATTCACACAGGTTGCGCGGTATTAATGCGAAAGATGAATGTAGAGGAGTCTGATATAAGCGTGCGAGTTATAGCTGGGGCATTCGGCTCATATATAAATCCTGAAAGCGCAAGAACGATAGGCATGTATCCGGAGATACCGCTAAATAAAGTTTGTATCGTTGGTAATGCTGCTGGGACAGGCGCTAGGATGGCTCTAATCTCGAAATCAATTCGGGAAAAAGCTGAGGAGATATCGAGAAGAGTAAGATATATCGAGCTTGGAGCAGAACCAGAATTTCAAGCAGAATTCTTAAACTCGCATTTTATGCCGCACGCTGACCTAACAATATACCCCGAAACGGTTAAAATGCTAAAACAGCTCGGTAGGCAAGTCAAAAAGCCAACAATAATACTTAACACAAGAAAGATAAACAAAGATCGCTAAGAATACAGTCATTTATTAGATGAGTTTCCAAAGTATTCTCTCCAGTATTTCTCAAATAATTCGTCCCTCAATCTTCTCAGTTTATCACTTATCTTAACCGGATATGGTTCGCTGTCCCTTATACGCCTATATTTTTCCGGTAAGGCTGCTAATTGTTCAGCGCAGTATCTTCTAATCTCCTTTAATTCAGGAAAATCATAGACTATTTCACCCTTAACAATTATGGGAACAAGCAGAGGCTTTCCGTTCTCAATCTCTTCATCCCATAGGGTGATAATATCCTCCACATATTGTCCATCCTTAATTATCCTCCATACCTGCTTCTTCCCTGGTAAAGTAGCCTTACCTATACTGCTTGTGTATTTCGTTGCAGGTATCATTTTCCCGCTAACATCGCTAGTCTCCGCAAGCTTAAATATTCCGTCCAGTGCTGAAACACCTCCCTCCTTTATTAGCGAGTCGTAGTTTGCGCCAGTTATCAGCTTTGTTCCAACCCCAAAACCGTCTATCGGAGCGCCTTTAGCCAGCGCATCCTCAATAACGAACTCATCTAAGCGGTCGCTTGCAAAGATCTTCACGCCAGTTAGCCCAGCTTCATCAAGAATCTTGCGCGCCATCTTACTGAGCTCAACGGGGTCCCCGCTATCAAGCCTGATTCCAGCGAGATTATAGCCCAGCTGCTTAAGCTCTAAGCCTACTTTTACCGCATTCTTGACACCCTCGATGGTTTCATAGGTGTCTACTAAAAGTATCGTGTTATGAGGAAAACTCCTAGCGTACTCTCTAAAAGCCGATAGCTCTGTTTCCTTAAATGAGCCTGTTCCTCTGTATCGTTCTTCAATAAACTTATGCGGTATCGTTCCAACAAAAGGTATACCCCATTTCATTCCAGCAATAACTAGCGATGTCCCATCGGCTCCACCAATATAAGCCGCTCTAGCACCTAAAATAGCAGCGTCCCTTCCATGAGCTCTTCTTGCTCCAAAATCAACAACAGTTCTAGGCGAATAAATTATGTTTCTGCCTTTTGCGGCATAAGCAATTCGGGAGGCTTTTGTGGCGACTAAACTCTCAAAATTCATTATGTTAAGTAGGTATGTTTCCAGTAATTGTACATCTATAGATGGTCCAGTAATATTTATTACCGGTTCATTTGGGAATACTGGCGTCCCTTCAGGAACAGCGTAAATATCACCTTTAAACTCAAAGTTCTCCAAGTAATCTAGGAATTCGCTACTTAAGTCCTTTCCAGCCATCTTCTCAAGCCATTCGCGGTGCCTTCTACTTAAGCCGCGGTTTAAAATCTGGATATAGCTGACAAACTGTTCTAATCCAGCGGCAATAACATATGAGCCCAAATGCTTTGGGTTCTCCCGGAAAAAGTATGTTTCAGTTATTACGTTGTTTAAACGGTGGTCGAAGTTGCATTTTCCGGATGTTAACTCATAGTAATCTATAAAGAGAAATAAATCATCTTCGCTTAGAAGCCCTGACTCAAGTTTTCTCAAGGTTCCTTCACCATATTAAGCTTCTTCTATATTTCTCATTCCCTTGAATATCAAGAGGATAAACTCGGAGATCTATTTAATCTGATCTAAAAGCATTTATAGGTTTACAGGGATCCATGTTGAATGATTAAATAGTAAAGCTAAAAGACCGCTCTGTAATTTACTGTTCTAAGACTCTTTGACCGCGCTTTCTTTTTCTAATCCTCCTTTTCGCCGTAATCATCTTTTTCATGGCGTTTGCTATATCATCGTAGATTGATGGTAAATCCCAACCCTCAGATGAGTAGTTATATGCGTCCCTATCTGTCCTTATGTTAACACTAACCTCATATCGCCTTCTTTGCCTGTCAAAAGATGATGATTTAATCGCGCTTCTAGCCTCGATGATAGATGGAAGAAATCTATTTATACCTTCGACAAGGCGGATAAACTTAATCTTTGCAGCTTCAGCTTCAAACGGGTCATCTGGTAAGCCAATGATGTAGACCGGAAAGTTAATTTTGGCTTCTTCGGTGGAGATAAGTTTTGCAAAATCCCTATATGTTATTATCCCTTGAAGCTCTTCACCAATAGTTATTAGAGAGTATGAAGAGTCTTGAGCAAGCATGCTTTCAGCAACATCCTTTATTTGGGCTTGCGGATCGAATTCTAGTAGTGATCTACTCATTATAGCCTCAACTGGATAATCCAATGGATCAATGAGGTCGGGAACGCCAAATCTATATTTATCGTCCCCTAAATCTGTTATCAAGTTAAACGCGATGTGGCCCGACGTTACTATGCCGGCTACTCGCCTACCTTTTATAACTGGCAGGTGATCAATCCTTCTCCGAAGCATTATCTCTCTTGCTTTTGAAACTTTCTCTCCTATTAATACTGTTATTGGCGAAGAGCTCATGATTTTTGAAGCCCTTATACTTCCTAAACCGCTGTTCTTCACCTCGTTAACTATGTTTTTAATATCTATTTTTCCTACAATATCGCCGCCTTCGACTATTGGTAGCGCCCTTAGTCTGTAATCTGCCATTAATCTGGCAGCCTGAAAAAGCCCTGTATTAACTGATAGTTTTGGAATAAAGTTTAAAAGAGATTCAATCTTCATATTAGCAGGATTTCTAACCCTTAAAGTATCCCTTATCGTAGCTGTTCCAATTTTATCGCCAACCCATGCAAAGACCTCATAGAAGTTTCTGTCCTTCATTAAGCCGATTGCTTTTGATACTGGCGTAGAAGGCGCGACAACAATGCATTCAGAAACGAGATCCCCGATTAATCTGTCTTTGGGGGAAATCAAATTGATCACAACCAAACTGCAAAATAAAATATATCTTTAGCCCTTTTTATAATTGGTGGTATTTCGTTAAAAATTTTGCTAATTATGAGTAATGCGATAATCTTAATACTTCTAAACAGAGTAGAATAGATGAGTAGGATAAAATCTCTGGGTTAATGTTGAATATGGGTTTGAACGAATTTGAATTCGAAAAGACTTCAGTAATTGTTAAAACCTTAAAGGATTATGAAAATATTGTAGCGCAGATTTTGAAAGAGTATTTCCAAGAGGCTAAGGTTCTGGCGAGACCATTCAATTTTTCCGGATTGGTTCTAGTCGAATCTGACGTTCCACCCGAGGAGTTGGCTAAGGAAATTAAGTTGAGGGTTCCAGAGGCTGAAAAGGTTTTACCAGTAAAATATTATGCGACAGCTGAAATTGAGCATATTATTGATGTGGCACGGAAAATTGCCAATGAATTGAGAGATGCAAAGTCGTTTGCAGTAAATACTGTTAGGAGGGGTCGCCATAATTTCTCAAGTATAGATGTAAATGTAAGAGTTGGCGCTGTCCTAAAAACTGAATCTTGTTGTCTGGTTAACTTAGATTTCCCAGATAAGATCGTTTTCGTTGAAATTTTAGGGCCGCATGCCTACTTAGGTGTTATTGACGGAAGGGAGTTTTTGAAAAAGATTCGGCCAGAAAAATTCCAGGTTAGGGAATATTTCAAGAAGGTTTCGCTTGTTCAAATGCCATATTTAGGTGGGTTAGATGTTTCAAGGGAAATGGGTGTGAGGATTGGTCGGGAGGCCCAAACCTTTGAGGTTGGCGAGCTTATTATTGCACCGGTAGGTTCTGTTAGGGCCGATGATTTAAGTGCTTTCTTAAGAGGAGTTTTTGAGGGTATAGAATCAAGATATCAAATTCAGATGAGAACATATGCGCATAAACCGCGTAAGACAGAAGTTTACGTTCAAAACTTATATGAACTCGTTAGAGAAAGATCTTTTGAGCCCATAATTGTTTTTGAACCGGAAGGTGAACCAGTGAACTTGGTGTCCACAAAACTCGCTGAATTAGCCATCAAAAGCAGTAGAGTGAATTTCCTCATAGGCTCAAGGGAGGGTATACCACATGGGATCTTTCGATTTGCGGAACTTGTTGTAGATCTTTGTCCTGGAGTAACGATAGCAACAGACTTGGCAGCGGCATCAGCCCTAATAGCTCTGGCATTTGCAATACATCAGAGGTTGAGTTACAGAGTTGAAGAGATTGATGAGCAATAATTAATGCTTTAACCACCTCTCTTTAAGCGGTGATGATCTGGTATCTTGAAATCTCCGTTAGCCCATATCCTTGGAAAATATATCGCTTCAATCGTTCAATGAACTATCCGAAAATATTTGATTCCGCTAATCTACTCTCCTGATATAACAATTAGCGCATAATAATATTCCCTCGAAATGCTAAAACAACAAAAATCTCTTATGCTATTAAGTCTTTGTATAAGATTGTGAGGTTGAATGAATTGAAGTGCCCCTTATGTGAGACTGAGGTTGATGAGAACGCAAGATTCTGTCCAAAATGTGGCGCATCACTAAGTCTAGTGAGCGACTTCATAATATCCACAACCCCTTCAATACCAGGCTATAGGATAAAGAAGGTTCTGGGCGTAGTTACTGGAATCTCTCCAAGAACGAGGGGTATGCTAGGGAGATTTATAGCGGGATTCGAGACAATGTTCGGTGGAGAGGTTAGAGCCTTTACAAGTGAGATTGAGAAGGCGCGTTTTGAAGCCATAGAGAGAATGAAAGCCAAAGCCATGTCCCTTGGAGCAAACGCCATTGTCGGCGTAGATTTAGAAACCTCAGATTTAGGTTTAGGAGCTGGCATAGTTTTAATCTCCGCTACTGGAACCGCGGTCATAATAGAGCCGGAGCAGCAGTAATCCACGAGAGATAGCATATCCTCAATTTTAGGTCTTCTCTCTAAGAGTTTAAGTAGAATAAATTATGGTGGACCTTGGATATTTTAATTAAGAATTGTGATAACCATTCTTATTTCTTTTATAGATAAAAATGTACGCATACCTTGAATGTGTCAGAGGAATTCTAGAAGCAATACTCGTCTGCTTAGAAAAACCAAATCCTCAAAGTAGCTTCGATAACTAAAATTAATCCAATTATAATGAATGCTAGAGAGGTTCCAATCTTAAGGTGACGCTCCGGTATGAATCCTAAAATTTTATGACCGAAAATAACTGCAATACCTGTAATAATGCTAAATGCTAACATAACGCCAGCTAAAACCATCTGAGGATTGTTGAATTGAGCGGCTAATAAGATTGATGCCGCCTGCGTTTTGTCACCCAACTCCATTAATGCAATTAGCGAGAACGTTTTGAGAAAAGAGGATTTAGTATCGCTAGGGATATCTTTTTCGTTCCTATGTATTAGCGATATTAAACCGAAGACTATAAATGTTAGGCCAGATGCAAAGCCAAGTATCTCGTGCGGTAAAAGACTTAGCAATTCTCCGCATAATAATGCGCTTAACCCGTCAACTAAGAAAAAAGCTGCCATTGCACCCGAGAAAACGGAGATTGCTGATGACCTTGATGAGAGCATAATAGTGCATATCTGTGTTTTGTCACCCAACTCAGCTAAAAAACTATAGAGAAAGACGTTATAAGTGGAGTTAAATCTACGGTCATATCGATCCTTTTTGAAACCTCATTTCACTAATATATTTATTTCTATAATGATAGAAGATTAAACAAAATTAATAAATCTAACGAAAAAGCTTTGCGATTAAATATGTTTTCTCGCAATTTTTATCTATTTATGTGCTAAAATAATGCGTAGATAAGGTGGCTCCATGCGCATAATCCTTGCTTAAAGAAAGTTTTCGAGAACTTGCCATGATCCCATAGATAATTGGTTTAGAAATGGTTTTGCGTGATTGAAACCGTTTGTTTCCAACGTTTCTTATTTGAGAAGTAATAGTCCCATAACTTTGCTAAATGTACACATCTTTCTAGACTTTCAACTGTTAAGTGAAAATGCTGAGTTTCATTATGATCATGAATCTCTTCCAACTCGCCCTCTTTAAGTTCCTTTATAAAGGCCTCTTTAAGTTGCGTGTCAACAGGTATTTCAAATCCGTAGTAACCTGTAGTTCCCTTTGAAATTGTAGGTCTGATGGTCCATCTGCCCTCCTTAATTATAATGATCATGTAAATTTTGAAGGGCCCGATTCTTCTTAGCCATATTCCTTTTCCACTATACCTCCACGTTCTTTCAAGTTTCTTAGTAGATTTGATAAAATCTTTTAGATTTAAAGTATTTACGAATCCATTAAATTCTTCTTGGTTTAGTTTTTCAATAGCAGATGCTGCTTCCATCAGTTCATCAGGCAGGAAAAGGTCCGGATGTAACCTCCTTAAAAGTAGGAGTTTTTCAATCTGCCTATGTCTAGTTACATAAATATGTATGATTACGCCTTCTCTTACAATGCCCTTTCGAGTCATTATGGAACCGAATCTTTTCTTCTCAAAGTTTACATAAAAAGGCGGGACTTCAAGTGCAAGGTAGTTGCACCCT
>JAGTRH010000046.1:0-285 GCA_018396795.1 Candidatus Bathyarchaeota archaeon | reverse complement strand
ACTCAAACCCATTTTTAAGATCGCCTACTAAAAACAGGGGTCCACGTTAAACTGAGAAACACTTTTGCTTTCCTTCTTTTACTCTTACTTCTTACTATAAATGTATCCCCTTCTAATAAATAACGCTTTAAGTTACATTTTCAATTTAATGCGGTCTGTAGTAAAAATCTCTTAATTTTCAATGCGGGTGGAGAAAAATTCGAGAAATTTAAGTGAAGCGTTGGGGAGCAGACAAATTTTAAAGTTTTGTATTTGCCCTACAATCCCTATTTAGTACCTGAGGTT
>JAGTRH010000045.1 GCA_018396795.1 Candidatus Bathyarchaeota archaeon | reverse complement strand
TATCACAGAAGACTCTTGGCAAGTAATTGGCGAAGCAATTAAATCAAAAGATTCGGTGGGAATTCTTGTCGATGGCGAAGAAGATCTCCTAGCAATCGTCGCCGTTCTCCTTGCACCAGAAAACTCTTTTGTGGTCTATGGTCAACCTGGCGAAGGAATTGTTGTAATTAAAGTCAATGAGGATTCCAAGAGAAAAATGCATGAAATCCTAAGTAGAATGGAGTATAAACCAGAAAAACTAAAGTAGGAGATAAATATTCCAAGTATGGGTTTAGAGGTGGTTCGATATTGAAAATTAAAATATTGAGCAATAAACGCAACGAATTACTCAAGAGAAATGAAATAATCTTCAGATTATCGCATGATGGTCTGCCGACTCCATCGCGTATCGAGGTCAAGAAGGAGTTAGCCAATATGCTTAAAGTCGACTCTGAAGCTGTATTCGTAAGAAGAATAGAGTCGATAACGGGTACGATGATGGCCGTAGGCGAAGCGCACATTTACGACTCCCAAGCGTATGCTAAAGAGATTGAGCCAGAACATATAATAATTAGAAACTCACCTCAAATAAAGAGAGAGGAGTGAAAGGATAGATGTCAAAGAATGATAGATCAAAAAGGAAGAAGCCCATCTCTTCATACTACAAGATTGAGGATGGAAAGATTAAAAGAACACTTCCAACATGTGATAGGTGTGGTCCGGGATATTTTATGGCTGATCATGGAAACCGCTACTCTTGCGGGCACTGCGGCTTCACAAGGTATAAAACTGCAAAGAACCCTAATAAGGCAAGTGCCAGAGAAGATTACTCCTCTGATTGAGGTGGCTTAACTAGAAGAAACAATTGTATTCCTGCTGCGATGAGTAGAAGAGCAATTATCGCTATCATAAACAATCTTATTCCCGGATATTCGACATAACTAGCTGCTTGCGGAAGGAATATTAGGCTTATATATGCAATAAGAAAAATCGTGCATATGAAAGATAAAAGATAAAAAATGTTTATTTTGCGACCATTCATATCTTCTCTCCTCCAAGCAACAGTTATTATCGCTTAAAAGGTTAGTTGATATGTATTTAATAATATCTCTCCTCTTTTAGCGTATCATTACATTTTTTAAGCACTTTTATTTTTAAGTTTGTAAGCACCTATATCTCTTTATAAGTCTCAAATTTAAGGAGGTGTATAATAATCTCAGTTATCAAGAAAATTGGGATCATCGCTGATACGCATGACAGGCTTCCGATGATTGATGAGGCAGTAAAGAGGTTAAATCATGAAGGAGTTGATCTCGTACTTCATGCAGGGGATTACGTTGCTCCTTTTGCTGTTTTGCGTTTTAAATCCCTCAAAGCCAAACTTATTGGAGTGTTTGGAAATAACGATGGGGATCATAGCCTTCTAAGAAAAAGATTTGAGGATATAGGAGCAGAGTTGTATGGAAAGTTCGCTGAAGTCAACGTTGGGGGTCAAAAGATTGCCCTTATGCATGGTGAGGAGGAGAATCTGCTTAAGGCGCTGATTAATTCAAACTACTATGAGGTTATTGTTTACGGACACACCCACAAAGCTGAAACCTATAATGTGGGCAAAACCTTAGTTATAAATCCTGGCGAGACATGTGGATACCTAACTGGTAAGGCAACTATTGCAATTCTCGATCTAGAGAAGCATAAAGCTGAAATCGTAGACCTCAAGCTATCAGAACTTTAATCCGGAGAATTAGACAAAATTTAAATCAGCACTGCTTACCCTTTTTTCTTAATGTCTCAAGAGAAATTAACAGCTTTAGGTAAAAAGATACTAAGCCTAACGTTAATATTTAGCTCCATAGCTAGCCTAGTTTCTTCTCTAAGTGTTACTTATGGGGTGCTAAGTGGATACGTTTCAAGCGCACTTTATAAACCATATCTTATAGATACGTCGCTTCTTTTCTTTGCAGCATTAACAGGAATATTAAATATTGCACCAGCAAGAATAATGGGTAAGGTGAATGTTAAAAGAGTGTTATTTCACCATTATGTGTATGGTTTCCTATCAATCCTCACCTACTTTATCTCAGCTGCGCTATCACCCATTCTTTATCTTTTTTCATCACTTAACCCCTACTTATATGATACACAAGTCAATCAAGTGTTAATGGTGTTACTGCTCTACTGGGGGATAACCCTCGTGATAGACGATATCTCAGATATCTCTCCAAGAATAGAGCGCTTATTAGGCAGCATCGGGAACAGAATCCGCAAGATCAGCAAGATGATTCTGTGGGTGCACCTAGTTTCCAGCATTATTTCAACCTATGCTACAATATCCGTCTTTCTATGGTATTTTAATAGTGGATTTCCGGTTAATGGAAGCTTACTTACAGACTTTGCTCACGTATTGTTTATCGCAAGCTTATCTTTAACAACCATTTACGGATTGAAAATGGTGTGGGGGAGAGTATGGCTTAAGCGGTTTTAGGAGCATTCAATCCCTTTATTTTCGTCCTTAATGGCTCAATCCCCGTTCTTAAGCCCTCCCAACCGCCTTCAGTCTTCAGCAGCAAGATTTTAAATGCCGTTCTCGAATCGATTCGTTCCCATGACTCTCCCGTTACTTCTCTGATTAAGTATTTGGCGGCATTTAAGACCTCTCCATTCATTTTTGAGTCAGCTTCATCTGCAACATGACATATTAGGGCTTCAATAGTCTTTGGTGTTATTGGACCAGCCTGCCCGTGACTGGCGGCAACAATATGAATCAAATCGAGAGGAAAGTCTCTTCTTAACAGCTCAGATGCTGCCATAGTCAAGTGATCTAATCGCTCCCCTAAGGGCGAGTTTCTATATGCACCATTATCCTTCAATTGATATGTTAAAGGCTTGAATATGTCGTGTAAAATAATACCACTTATAACTAAATCCCTATTTACTTTCCCGCCATAGATCCTCTCAACCGAATCGCATATAGCTAAGGCAACATTAATTGTTGATAGTATATGTTCAATTAATCCACCAGGATAACTGTGATGGTGAAATCTACTTGCCGGAGTCTCGGCTAGTGATAAACCAACGTAGAATTTTCCCTCAACGTTAATTGATATGTTGCCTAGAAACTCCAAAATTTTCTTTCTCAGAGATTCATCTTTAATTTTATTTATAACCTTCTTAAGTTTTGGGTCTAATCGCGTTTCCACCCTATGGTCTCTCCTTATAGGTTTATTTCATTCTGGCCAAGATTTCCCTTTTAGTTTTTTCGGCAGCCATGTGTGCCTCACGTAAAGGTTCCGGAATTCTATGCCCTCTTGAACATTCCAGAACAATTTTTATAGCTGTTTCTAGAGAGATCTTGTGGCCAATACTAACAAAGATTGGTTTGGAACCTTGTTTGGTAAACACTGCTCCGCCTACAACCTTACCGCTATAGATTATAGGCTCCCAGAGAAGATCCCCGAGGTTGGAGATATCTCCGCATAGAAGGCTCTTTGCGACACCTATGGTTGCCATATCCAGTGTTACTCCCAAGTGGCTTGCAAATCCAAAATGGTATGGATGTGCAATCCCCTGCCCATCAACAAGGAAAACGCTGGGCTTAAGAGTTAGCTTTCTTATCGCTGAGACTGCTGGTGGCAACTCCCTGAATGAGAGAAGGGTTGGTATGTAGGGGAAGCGCGTTTCAACTACTGCTAATCTGGACTCAACGGGCTTCATTGAAGCATAGTCTAAGACAGCTACAGCTCCGATTGAATATTTATCGGCGTATGCAACATCAACACCAGCAATATAATTGATTGGTGTAATAAAGCTGTCTTGAGCGATTACTTTTTTAGATAGGATTTCTTGTATTTTTCTAGCCTTCTCAAGCGAGAAGCTGACACACATAATAGTTTTTTGCGACTGGCTCTGAAAAGTCATTGCTCCTCACTATTAATTTTTGATTCTATGGTTTTTTGAAGCTCTCTCATAACATTGCTAAGCACTAACCTTCTTGCTTCCGTTGTTACATCACCCCTTGTCGCCTCAATAACGCGCCTAGCTATATCGCACTTCCTCCTAAGACCTGGGATTAATATGAGCAATTCATCACAGCCTATTATCTCATTATAAATTGTTTCCATGATGCCTAGACACTCCTCAGCCGCCATAACATCACCCTTCCTTATTAGGTCGAGGGATCTACGCCTTAACTCTCCTATAACATCCGCTAAACCCAAAACATACGGCTCGCTTGGAACTCTAATCTCTTCTGGGCTAATAAAAACGCTATCCTTGACTAGACTCAGAAGTATTTGGGCTTCAGCATATTCCTCAAAGGCTGAATCCACAATCCCTGTGTAAAATAGATCTGGATACACCTTTGCCATTTCATTCAGTCTATCAAGATTTAAACTTGCCTCACTCAGTAGCTTCATAGCCTCCTCAATTCTACCTTTATGTGTTAAAAATATAGCTTGCTTAGATATTCTATTTGTCTTCCTAGCTACTGTCTGTATCTCCTGGCGGATCTCATCCTTTTTTATAGCATTTTCTTTTATCCTACTTAGGATCCCCTCAAGTGGCATGTGCATACACTCTCACACTAAATAGATTATTCATCTGTACTTAAGTAGATACCTTTCAAGATAAGTGATTTAAGTAGGAATGTCTTCTTTTCTTCTCAGAGATGAAGTATGGTCTTTGGTAGACTATTTCGGAGAAGGAAAAAGGAGGAAGGCCTCCAGATACCTAGAAGCGCTTTTCTTAAAGCTAAACCCGTTAGGAACCCGATTTTGAAGTGGGAGAAGGATAAGAAAACTAAGGAGATAAAGATAAGGGTCCCAATTCGACCGCCATCACAGGAACAGAAGCAGAAGAAGGGAGTTTTAGATAAGTTATTTCCACCAGAGCCTGGTGAGAGGATAATTAATCTTGACAGGGTTGGGTCAATTGTCTGGGAACTTTGCGATGGAGATAGAACTATCGGTGACATCGCCAGCTATCTGGTCGAAAAATACAAAGTTATGCCTGAGGAGGCTGAGATATCACTCAACGCATACTTTAACCAGCTTTCTCGGAGAGGCCTTATAGGCTTCATCCTACCAGAGGAGCTCAAAGAGCAACTAGAGAAGACGGGGGCTGACGCTGGAAGAGCATAAACTATAAGAGGATGTACATTTAACAATTCGATGTTCCCATAGAGAACACAGGGGTGATTACTCACGCCAGTATTTAGCGCTAATCAACTCATGGATATTGGTACAAGAATATTTATTGCCGCTGGAGCGCCTCCTGAGGAGGCAAGGCTAGTTTCTGAGTTTCTAGTCAAGGCCAATCTCGCCGGGCACGATTCTCACGGCATTATACGCGTAATACAATACGTTAACGAGATTGAAAGGGGCTTCCTCAGGCCTGGCGCTAAGATTGAGATTGAGAGGGAAACCCCCTCATCCGCTGTTTTGAATGGTAATTGGGGTTTCGGCCAGGTTGTGGCCAAGCGGGCTATGGAGTTAGCCGTTGAGAAAGCAAGTGATAATGCTATAAGCGTTGTCTGCGCCTTTAATTGCAATCATATCGGTAGATTGGCTGATTACACGTCAATAGCCTCTAAAAAAGACATGATTGGTATTGCGATGGTTAATTCAACCAGGTTTGTAGCCCCATTTGGAGGTAAGGAAAGGATGCTCTCGACAGGACCTATGAGCTTCGCCTTTCCCTCAGATCTAGAATTTCCTTTTATCGTTGACGTGGCTACAAGCGTTGCAGCTGAGGGTAAGGTTAGGGTTGCGTTGCATAAGGGTGAGAAAATACCTTTTGGTTGGATAATTGATAAAAATGGTAATCCAAGCAATAATCCACAGGACCTCTATGATGGCGGAGCGCTACTCCCTCTTGGTGGTGAGGAATCTGGACATAAAGGCTTCGGGCTTGGTCTCGCGGTTGAAGTTTTAAGTGGAATCTTGACAAATGCTGGCTGCGCATACGAGGAGACAAAGAGGGGCAACGGAGTATTCTTTGAGGTTATAAACATCGAGAAGTTCATGCCGATAGATGAGTTTAAAAGGAGGGTTGGTGATCTCATCAGAGCCTTGAAAGCCTCTAAACCTAGACCTGGCTTTAAGGAGATAATAATACCAGGTGAACCGGAATATTTAATGGAGAAGGTAAGGCTTAAGGAAGGTATATACATACCTGAAAGAACCTGGGAAGAAATAAGGAAAATAGCTAGGAAGCTTAAGGTAAGCGAGTATTCAGCAGATAACATGCAAAGACTGAATTAAAATAATTTTTATAGGTTCTTTGTTTTTATTTTCTTATAGGCCGTGATCCATAATTTTATGCTTTAAAATTTACTGTAAAGGATATATTTTTGCTTTAAAAACTTTAATCCATCAATCAGATCTGGATTGCGACAATAATATGCGATATACGAGCATATTTAGAATGTTTTTAATCTTTCGTGTTCACCCAAGATCTGATGGATTATGTTACTAACAAAGACTCTTGAGGGCTTTGATTATTGGACTGCATCGCTTATTAAAAGGAGGGAAGTACTGAAAACACTGCTCTCTAATGAAAAGATTTCCGCCGACACATTTAATATACTAGATAAAAAGCTCACTGATGTTGAAAGAGCATTAATAAACCTTAGGGAGACAATTGACTGCGACAGATCATTCTGGGATTCAATAGCATCTGATGGAGAAAAAATTTTAGAGTCCCTGCTAGTAGACTTAAGATTCCTTAATCTAATGGGCGAAATGAATGTTGACAAATGGCTAAGCCTGAGCCGAGTTATAGAGCTAGGGCTCAGTGCGCTAAAATATCCTGACAGAAAATTCTTTCAAAAAAATGCTGGAAAGATCTCAGCTAGCAACTTTAGAGCTACTCAGACTCAAAAGAGAGGAAAGCACTTTTTGAGAAGGAGAGAAGGAACCAGCGACGAAAGGAGACAGATACTTGAAAAGACGGCAATCCCAGAAGGGATTAATCTATCATCTGACACGCATTGCATGAACCCGTGGAAGCCAGATTGCAGAAGAACAGATATCAAGTTGAGTATTTACTACAATGGGCAATTCCTACCCATATGCCACGAATGCTGGAAGGAAATCTCAGAGAAAAATATAGAATGGACAACATAGAAAAAGCAAATGCATTAAATTCCCTTTAATGGTTATCTTAGCATATTTTAGCATACTTAACTATGTTGCCAAGCAATTTTAATAATAAGAATAAAATCTCATTCTTCCCCCAAACTGAAAGGTCTTATAATATGAATCCACACGCTACACAATGTACAATAATGTTACATCTAATTTCGCAAAGCCTAGATGATGTAAAAGTATTTGTAATGATGAAAATCCATAGACATAAGACCTTTTGCAAGTTGCTTATTACACGACATTTGCTCTTTTATTAAAAGTCATGCTAAAAGAATTAGGTCAAAGGTAATTGTTAATAAAAAATTATTTAGTTATAATTGGCTTTGATTAATGATTCAATCTTTTCCTTAACATCTTCAGGCTTAGCCTTAATCGTTCCAGTTTTAAATACTCTCCAAATTTCAGTGTGCTCAATAACATCAGAGGGTTCTATTGTTTTAAATGGTCCAAGGGTTTCGAGTTCAAGCATATCTTGGTTAGTGTATACTTCAACACTACAACCAAAGTCTGGGTACTCACCATTCTCCAAATGGAACTGCTTGATAAATAGCATGTCTTTAACACAGTAGGCTGCCCATTGAGGGTTAGCATTTGCTCCAATCTTAAGCGGGCCGGTAGCCTCGGGATCCTGCTTAATAAATATGTACTCGCTGGTTAGCGTGAGCCTTTTGTCGGCAATATTAGTGTAAGGCCAAAGTGAGAGATGTCTATCTGGCAGTAGACCTTCCGCATCGACTCTTATGGGTTTAATTGGTATGATTGCAAAGCCTTCTTTTCTCATGACCGAAAGGGCCCAGCATGCTAACTTGATTGGCCATCTACCTATATTTCTAATTCTGTGCGTAACTTGGACCCCGCCCCTTGGATTCTCGTTAATGGTTATCTCCTTCTGTATGCAATTTTTCTCTTCGGGGTTTCCATAAACTGTTAGCGAAGCGGATCCAATCTCGATCTTCACTGGCTGATTGTCAAGTGAGTATGACCGAGGCTTAGCCTCGGGGGAAGACCAAAGTCTATGCCCGCCATAAATCCTCCAAAAGCCTTCCGACGTCTCTACGCCAGCATTTGGAAGTATACCAAAAAGATTTAATTCAGGTTTCTCTGCGCTTGCAAGATAAAGTATTCTTGGGCCTATGTCGCATGCAACTCCTAAAAGCATATCGCCTATGGATAATATCTTAACCCTAAAACCCTCGATAGTCTTCTCCTCAACCCTCATAGTTATTCACCCATTCCTATATAGCTGTGAAGCTCTCAACGGTATCTTTATTAAGTCTCTTAATGAGCTCAATCATAAGCTTAACAGCGTTTTCCACATCTTCTAGGCTTAAGAGGCCAACATGGCTATGTATATGTCTGGTCGGTATACCAATAACCACGCTTGGGCACCCAGCCCTACTAATATGAATTCTTCCAGCGTCGGTTCCACCTCTAGCGATCTGTGATAGCTGAAGCGGTATACCAGCCTCCCTAGCAACTTTAATAACAAACTCCTTAAGAGGCTGATTTGGAATCATACTGCTATCATAGGTGCAGAGACTTGGACCCCTACCCATTTTAGTTGGGGCTTCATTAGGCTTTATTCCCGGCACGTCGCCAGCGATATCGACTTCAATAACCAAGGCAACATCGGGGTCAACTATATGGGCAACTGTCTGCGCACCTCTAGCACCAACCTCCTCCTGAACAGTTGCTGCACCATA
>JAGTRH010000044.1 GCA_018396795.1 Candidatus Bathyarchaeota archaeon | reverse complement strand
GGAAGGAACGCTGATAGGTTAAGGCTAAGCTGAAACCCGATGTCCATTCAGGTAGGAAATCGCTCTTAAAATACGTAATCCCGATCACGTTGCCAATGATCCATATGGTTATAGAGCCGATTATCATGCAGAGTACTGATTTTCCAGGTATGATGAACCCGTTGAAGAACGTGAAGGGATCAGTAGCTACACCTATGAGAGCACCCGGCAGGAGATGCTCGATGCGGGATGTAAAATCTGCGAAAGGTACTGGAATAGCACTCACCGGAACACCTATTACTGGACCAAGTATATAAGGCCCGTAGACAATCAGCGAGTATGAGAATGTAATTATAAACCCGATTAGCATGAACCTGGTTTTTCTAGGCTCACTTTCTCCAAGCGTTATGGCTGTTTCAGCTTCAGCTTTAGCGAGCGGGAACATAAGGTTCTCCTCAACCACGTATGTCTGGTATGCGATGTAGCCGAGAAGAAGCTGTATGGGCAAATATAGTGCGACTGAAGTAAGCAGCGCTATAGCCATCGGCAAAACCCAATCGGCGTGGAGAAGAGTCCTTATTGCTTGACTACGTATAAGCGGGTTCTCCGGAACCCACCAGGATGGAATGAACTTGGTGATGCCGAACATATAAGCCTCCGGGCTTCCGGCAAAATAAGCCCGGTTAATGAAGGTTGCGAAAAAGGGAACATAGGCAGCAATTCCGATGCCGATGTTTATGAGTATTATCTCCTGCGGAGTAAGGGGGCTTCTTCCGAAATACTTCGTTATGAAAATGAAGAGTAGGATAGTTGTGAAACCTAAACCAGCAGCCTGACCGCCAACCAGCTGCATCCATATAGTGACCGGCATGAGTATGGTGGCAGCGAAAGCAATAGCCAAGATGGAGCGAAAGGTTAACCCTGACTTTTCACTTTCCATCATTGGAACATCTCCCTCCCAACCTTTAGAAACTTGTTTCTCTCATCGCTGGCTAAAGATTTCCAGACGAGCATTGTTTTTCTAACCGTATCGACGACTCTTAAATGACTGCCCACCCATAGGACCCGGGGGCCGGAAATGAGGTTTGCAGTCAACGTAACAACATAGCGGTTTTTAATACGTGACGCTTTGAAAACCATTTCTTCAGTTAGACCGCTTTCGTAAGGTCTTAATCTGATTATGGCCCTACTTAGATAAACATTTTTCCCTTCCTCAGTCTTTTTCTCATTCGTAAGCTTTTCAACCATGAAGCTAGTCGCTTCACTTCCGTAGGATTTCAGATATTCCGTGATGAACGCAACCATTCCAACAGCCTCCTCTTCCGTCTCCATCGCTACAGGAAGGGGTATATCCCAAGTATTACCCTTAGGCTTTGTTGGAGGACGCCAAACTCGCTCCAAGGAGGGGGTTACGAACTTGGAAACTTTACGGAGCGGATAGATAGATGAGGATACTATTATCAGTATTGAAGACAGGAGCACTAGAATAACTGAGGTGGAAGCGTAGTTTGCAAATACGTTTGAAAAGTTGCCGAGAATGGAGCTGAAAATGTAGCCTAGCGGTGCACTCATCAAAGCATATGCTACGCACTCCCCTAAGAACATTCCCACAACATTCATAGGGTTCAAACCAACTACTGAATAGATGTATATTTCTCTCATCCTCTCGTAAACGGCTCCTGTCATCGTAGTCAATAATACTAGTGCACATATAGCCATTGGAATAAGAGAGAATTGCCAGTTTGACACGTCGAACATTCTTTCAGAAGTATATCTGAAACTTCTAGTTGAGCCAGCATTTTCAACCGCGAAAACATAGTGTGAAGCCAAACCAAGGTATTTAGCGATATTCTCTGCCAAAAGGGGAACAGAAGACGAGTCTCTACAGCCCACTGCTACAGAGTATGTTATTCCTCCCAAGTCAATCGCAAACCTATAGGGAATGAAGATTATGCCCCAGTAAACTCTAGCCCTAGGCGGAATATTATCTAAAGGATCGAAGGGAGCTATAGGATTCCCATCAATATCAGTAATGTTGCTCAAGCGTCGCTGGTCTATGATGCCCAGTACTTTCAGTTCAACACCATAAAAAACAACTGTTTCACCTGGGACAATCTGTAATTCCTTAGCGATATCCTCGGTAATATAGCAAACATTTCTATCCTCTTCTGAAAACCATGGTCTTAAGGCGGCAACACCATTGAACTCTTGCATTATAATGTCCTGAAGATGTAGAATATCCTTCTCTTCAGGTGCAAAGCCGAAGACTCCTGCTATAATTATCTGCTTTCCCTGATTGTTATAAAGATAGCTTCCCCCAGTACCTACAGGGATGGTTGCTCTCAACGCAACAGTAGCATCCTTTGCCATGCTACTTGCGATAGAGCCGACCATTGGGTTAAGGGGGGCGAAAAACTCAGTACCGGTAATAAGTACTCCCTGATACCTTGCTCTGAAATCACCTGAAGCCTCGACAGGGAGCCTCACTGTTATTTGAATGGGACTGATGGAAATAAAGCTTGCAGAAGCAAAAGTTATAATCGCCAAGCTGGAGAGGATAAGAATAGTGCGAAACTTCCTTTTCCGCATGTTTTCAACAGCCAGCGAGAAAGATAGCAGAACTGAACCTAGAACATCCGCCTGAACGAAAGAAACGCCTATGAGTTTTCTTCTTATTTCTCTAAGTATTCCAGCTATTTCGTTCGACATGAAAATAAGAATAAGCGCTATTAATGACAGACATATGAAACCCAGTGCGGAAACCATTGAGAAAGGAGTAATTCTGAAACCTGGATGAATCAAAAACAACATTATCATTAGCATGGTGAAAACCAGTATTATAGTTAGGACTCGTTTATTTCCCTTGGCTGAGAAAACAAGTCGTTCGAACAGGAAAGAGAAGGGCACAATTAGGAGGAAGAAGAAGACTGCTGTGACTGATGAATCCATGAGTATATTCTTAGTTTCAGAATAGGCGATTTGAATATAGTACCAAGATTTTAAGAGGGAAAGGTAATAGTCGCCATACTTATTCGCCTTTTTTAATTCATAGGCAGCCTCTAATTCCTTAAGACTCCGACTATAAAGTTCGTCGATATAGGTGCCTCTTCCCCCTCCCGTCAGCTGTACCTTGGTCAAATCGCTGATTCTATTCTCAACCAGGCTTATGAGATCGCGTGAAAAATGCAATGGAGTCGGGACGATGTTCAAATATTTTTCTGAAACTTTAATTCCCTCCCCACCATCTGCCAATATGCCTAACGCGGTCTGCTCAGTCATGAAAAGTATTTTTATCCGGGTGTTTGGAGGTACGAAAACTATGGCCTCATAGCCCGAAGTCGGATCTCCGAGTATAATGTTCTCACTACTTTCAAACGATGGAGGAGCAGACATTATGTAGCCGAATTGCTTTAATTCAACATCACTCTCGTCAAGAACCCGGATATAAGCCCCCATTCTTGGGGTTAGAAGAGTCCTTGGGTCAAACAAGTCATGTAAAGCTATTGTGCATGCTCTGAACATACTAAGGTTTACGATCTTGTCTCCACTACCATCAATAAGAGGCTCATCATAAGTTAGGAACCTGAAACCATATGGCCATAGATACCCCCCGTATACGCCCATGTCTGGAGCATATTCTATATCCCCGGTTGTTTTTTTCACAAGATATGGTAAGATCTCGTATTCAGCGAGGGGGGCTGCCCAGCCTAAGCTTGGCAACATGCCTTTTGAAATAAAGGTACCGTCATCCATATTTGCGAATTGTATCCAGGAATGACCATACACGTCAGGCCTGTTTGTGATGCGTATAGATAGCATAATATCATACTCATTCCCCACCATATTGGTCCAGTTATATTCATACCAATTCCTTGTTATGTTCCAAAATCCCACTCTGCCGTGAACAACAACATAGCCCAATCCAGCGTCATCTTTATGCTTATGAGTGAAAAAAGCACCAGCTTTTTGACCTCCGCTAATCGTTACTTTGCTGAAATCAAACCATTCGGTATCGTTCAATATAGCGTTTATTAATGCAAACGAGAATTCTACCTGTGGAAGAATGTTTTCAAGCCTTATACGCTCGAATAAATTAAACGGCGTGTTGTAAGACAGCCTGACTGAGAGGGCAGTAGTAAAGCAGATACCCCATATTCCTGTTCTGGCGAATATTTCTGCCTCGTACATTAATGCTCCAGGAAGATACTGGTTCTGGTCCAATTGACTAGCCCAGAGTCCAAACACCCTGTAGCTGGTGCGCGACGCGTTAGCAGGCAAAACGTCATTGTTCAATAGATAAATATTATCTGACGGGCTATACTTCCCATATCTTCCTCCGGTAAATAGGAACCTTGTCAAATCCTTATCGTAACTATACCAATCATACCATGGGCCTCTAAAACCGTAGAAACGCCCATAACCCGCAACCGCTATCGCGTCCGAATCGGACGAGAAGTCAAGACTTATAGCCATCTTTATGGAGTAGGGGGCTAACTCCTTGTTTTCAGAAGTGCCAATGTGGTCAAAGTGCCATACGAACGTTTTAACCCCCTCCTCGGTTTCAACTAATTCTTTGCTGTGCCATATGAAGTCTCTCCCCCCAGCCATTGCCTGAGTGTGTCCGGAGAAGGCTATGAACCAGACCGGTCTTCTTGGAGGATTCTCTTTCAGTAGGCGGGCTAGTTCGAGAAGGGAAGATATGCCAATAGCCTCTTCGGCACCAGGAGAAATAGCCGGGACTACTGATGCCGAGTCATAATAAGCCATTATGGCAATCGTGTTCTCAATTTCATTCGGATCAGTCCCGTCCAGTATAGCGATAATGTTCTTAGCCTTTGCGTGAATCCATTTCATATTGATCCTCAGGGTTGCAATCACACCTTTTTTAGAGAGGGCTAGCTCTCTAAGATAGGTGCCGTCTTCCTTCGAGACATAAACTCTCGGAAACTTAACGGGGATATCTAGATTCTTATTATCGCTTTCACTACGGATAGTATCGTCAGGAGCTATGAAGACAACAGCTTTAGCCCCCAACCGCATAACGTTAAGCCAGTTATATCCAGAGTTGAAATCCATCAACACTATGCTGCCGTTTATATCTGCTTCGACAGAGTTAATGTCCTGGATTGTTCCAGACCTAGCGTAAATAAGGTGGCCAGTATAGTTTCCACAGGAAACCTGCACATTGTTGGGCAGTAGAGCGTACGCTACCACGGTCTTCGTCTCTCCTCCGCCCAGTTGAATAGACACACTGGAACCGTAGTCAAAAGGTATCGGGAGTTCATACTCCTCAACCCAGGTCTTTAATCCCAATTTTTTGTCGAAATAATCGAAAATGTATCTCGACGCTTCTTCACAGCCGGGATATCCAGTATACCTGTTTAAAGACGATAAATATTTTAAATGGCTAATTAAATTGTTAAAATTTATACTTATACTGGGCAACCTTACACCCGTAGACATGCTTTCTTTAACCGGATATTCAGCCCGATTGGGCGACACTATATTAAAAGAAGTAATACTGATAAAGGAAAATAAAAGTAGGAAATTAAAAGTCAGAAATAAAAAAAATCTTTGATATGGGAGATTCATCTTCCTAGTAGGAAGCGTAGAACCGACCTTGTTGGATAGAAGCCGAGGTATCCTCCTAAGAACAGCCCTAATGCGATAGGCAGTCCTTTCTCCTCCCATGTCTTAGCACCAGCTACTTTCAAGATTAGCAGCTTGACTATATAAGCGATTAGCCCGTAACCGAAGCCATAGAAACTAACTGAGAACATGACCATGCCTACCGGGTTTAGTGGGAACCCAGCTATTCTCATTCTAGCCAGGCCCAATCCTATCGCGACCAGCGCTCCAAGAATAACTGAGACCACCGAACCAGTGGAAGGCGCGCCTATTCCACTTCTAAGGGCTCCTACTGTAATATTGTTTCCTATCCAAGCAAACTGCCATCCTGACCACCAGTCCGAGAGGAAGGTTTTTGCTCCGAACTCAGTCACATTTACTGAGAGAAATAGAAACGTCAAGAACACCACTATAATGGCTACTGGCAACGCTACTATTATCACGTCTCTGTAGTCGGTTCTAGTTTCCTCTGCAAGCCTGAGCGATTCGAGCGACGCTATTGCGGGAGTCCATAATCCATACCAGCTCGTGATGCCTAAGAAGCCATTAGTCACATAAATCGATCTTGCAACCTCTGTACTGACAGGAGTGTTGAAGGGTATTCCTGAGACCGCTGTTTGAGTCGGAACGTACGTGAAGTAGGTTCCTCCAGTCCAGCACCCCCAAGCGTTAGAGTACCCGGGCCATGTTTCACCCCTTACCCTCGCGATGATTAGAATAGTAAAGGCGAGGAATACTATGGTTAGTATCGACGACAACACGTCAGCCCCGCTTGCGACTAGGAACCCTAAGAGAATTATTGCTGTAACAATGATCAAAGCCCATATTGTCCTGTATGAGAACGGTTTCTCATCCCCTGTGCCTTTAACAGCGTGTCTGAGAGATTCAACCAACGGTTTTCTAATAATCCACAATGCTAGGAGACCTATGCCTATGTATGCACCATGGTCGAGAAATGCTGATGGATTAAACGCCTCTACGGAATTGGCTGCACTGAAGGCACCCCACTCTCCTGCTCCCGGTTGCGGCTTAACTAGTCCCGTCGACACTTGAACTATTGGCCATATGATGTAGAATAAGACGTGAAACACTATGCCTGTAAGCAAGACATCCAACGGGAACAGCATGTAAAGGCCGATTCCCAAGGCGTCTAAGTCCCATGCCACTAGGATGTTTGTAAAGGGCGAGGGAAGCTTACCGCTGAGATAGGTATATGCTTGGAATGGCTCTGGCTCAGGGTAGCCTAGTAGGAGCTCCAGTCCCGAGCCCTGTCCTCCGCCTCCCGTGGGACTATAGTAAAAGTTAACTAGCCAGCCGATTAGCAGGGCAATCCAGAACAGCTTTGACTTGAGTATTAGTGGCAACCCCCCTTCCTTCTCAGTGGTGGTGGCCTTCTCAATCATGAAGGACGCAGGCGTCACCAACGGGTATGGAAGCTTCTCTACTTCGAGAAACGGTTTTCTTAGGAGTAAGCCGATAGAGTAGCTGAACACATATAGAACCATTGTTACAAATGCCCACAGAAGTGCCACCGGGATGAACGCTGAGAGGCCGATTCCTCCATTCCAAATAGCATCGACCCCGAGCGACTTAGGCAGCCAGAACTCAGGCACCACTTGCCAGACACCCGGGTATTCGCCTACTTTTATAGGTGCCAGAATCCATGAATACTGTATTATTCCAAGGGCCCATGGTATAGGCATGGTTGCAGACAGTATGGCGTATATTACTGTCAACTCTTGGCTTGAAAGCATTTTACCAAATGCTTTCCTAGTTATAAGAGCAGCTATGGCTGTTATGAACATCATGAACGTTAAATGCATCGCTAGGGGGGAAAGCCTTCTATAGGCAAACCTTGCCCAAGGATAACGCATCCACCATATTAGGGGCATCGTGTAAAGGATTGCAATGATGGTTGCTATGGCTATTGCTCTCATAGTCAAGCCTTTTTTAAATTCTTCGCTTGACATTTTTCACCAGGGAAGGCGCTCCCATAGTTGTTTATAAATTTTATCCTAATAAAAGGTTTATTACTGCAAAAATAATTATTATCTATGAAGAAACGATTCGTGAAACACATTAAAACCCTATTTATCAAGCCTCCTGACCCTTATTAAACATGGCTTTGACAAAACCTCCGTCATTACTGCGAACTCAAAAACCTCTTCAGTAGTACCGGCTCCGAAACAACCATTCTTGTCAAGCGTGACAAACGATATGTGATCTACTCTTTTACCTATTTCAAGGAGATATTGGACTGTTTTCTGGGCAGCCTCATCTGCACGAAGCCCTTTTTCAATGAAATCCACCACTTTTCTAGAAATATTGTGAATCAGTATGTTCTCCCCCAAGCCGGTTGCTGCAGCACCTCCAAAACTGTTAGCGTATAAACCGGCGCCTATTATTGGAGAGTCGCCAACCCTGCCTACGAGTTTGAAAGCATACCCGCTTGTAGAGCAGCCTGCAACAATATTCTGATTATCATCAATGGCTACGCAGCCGATCGTATCATGATTATAGCCTCCTTCAGCAGCAATTTTAAGCCAGTAGTCGGTCGAGCCCTCCTTTGGAGAGATGGATAGAGCGGTTTTCAGGCGTTTCTCCCATTCCATTCTTGCTTCAGGCTGGAGGTCAGCCTTATCCACGTATAGGCCGAAGAACTTAGCCAGCTTAGCTGCACCCTCTCCGGCAATCATTACGTGCGGAGTTTTCTCCATGACTTTCCTAGCCAGGGATATTGGGTTCTGAACGTTTCTCACCGCCGCCACCGAGCCTGCTCTAAGAGTTGAACCATCCATTATTGCCGCGTCCAGTTCAACGAAGCCAGCAATATTAGGATACCCCCCAAGCCCGACGGACCTGTTTGAAAAATCATTCTCAACCTCTCTTATGGCTGTTTCAACAGCATCCAGCGCAGACCCGCCTTCGCGGAGAACCTGCCATCCGGATTTCACCGCTTTCAGCCCAAAGGACCATGTTGCTATGACTGCTTTCATAGCCTTTTAGGGTGATTGAAAATCTCTTTTAAACTTTAGCGACACTATCTGTTAGGGTAGGGAAGTAAATACTCTTTAATGAAATTCTTATTAATCGCTGATGGAAAGTAGGCTACCGGTGGAGAATGGCTGATCTAAAGCTCGGGGTAATCGTCGGCTTAAAGCCAAACATGGAGGAAGAGTTTAAAAAACTAAATGAGTACGGGTTTTCAACCGCGCAGGTCTCCTGCTGGACGATGGAGTATTTCAACGACGAGATGGCACTAATGTTGAAGAAGACCGCTGAGGACCATGGTGTTGAAATAACAACTATTTGGAG